>NZ_SPVJ01000029.1:0-105409 GCF_004634465.1 Bradyrhizobium sp. MOS001 | reverse complement strand
ACGGCCCATCATGGATCGACCTCGTCGCGATTCGCGTCATCACAACGGAATCACGCTTGCCGGCTCGTCTCAACTGACTTTTGCAACAAAATCGGCCCTTAGCGGACAAATCCGCGTCCTGAACAGTTGGACCGCTCTTGCCGCTTAGCGGACCTGGCCATCAGCTCCAATGTCCGCGTTGGCCCATAAGCGGCCTTCCTCTCCTTACGGCTGTAACCATCTCCCTCCGGGGAGACATCGTTCGGTAGCGCGCGCCGCTCCATTCTTGGCGTGGCCCGCGCGAACACAAGCGCAGCCACGCGTCCGTCCGGAAGCCTGCATTGGGTTGCGCAGGATGGATTGCGACAGCGCATTCGCAACCGTGACGAAAGGGTTCTACGATGTCTTATAATTTTCTGCTGGCGTCGTGGGGGACCCTCGGGAATTTGAGCCCGCTGCTGACTGCGGCGCGGAGATTGCACCGGAATGGACATCATATCCGGGTGATGGCGGATCCGGCGATGCGCTCGGAAGTCGAGGCCTCCGGCTTTGCATTTGTCGCATGGCGCCGCGCCCCGACCGGAAAGGCTGCGGATCCGGTGGACGTCTCGGATGTGAAAGACTTTCTACGCCAGGCCGTCTTTGATCCTGCTGCGCTCTATGCGGCCGATGTACGGGATGAGATCGGCCGTATGCCGACGGATGCCGTTCTCGTGCTTGACGTGCTGTTTGGAGCTGCGCTCGGGGCGGAGGCGTCAGGCGTGCCTTTCGCTCTGCTGTCCCCTCATGTCAGCATTCGGCCCCTGCCGGGAATGCCGCCGGCCACCAGCGGGTTGAGGCAACCGAAAACGCCGGAAGAGCGCGCCGAAGTCGACGCCGCCAATGCCAGGCTTACCGAAACACTCAATGTGTTTCTGCCAAGTCTCAACCGCGCGCGTGCCGATCTGGGTCTTCCGCTTCTGGCAGATGTCTACGATCTGTTCGATCGGGCCAACCGGCTTTTGCTCGCGACCAGTCGAGCGTTCGACTTTCAAGCGGACGCGCTGCCCGACAATTTCCGCTATGTCGGACCGCTGCTCGATGTACCGAACTGGTCAAAATCTCGGCAGACGGAGGCGTGGCGAGCGCCATGGTCGGCTCAGTCGGATCGTCCTCGCGGGCTGATCGCATGCAGCACGGGCGCGCAGGGTCAGCGCGAGCTGTTTCAGCGCATTATCAACGCGATGGAGGCGGTCGAGATCGATGCCCTTGCAACAGCCGGTCCCAATGTCGACGTCGCCGATCTCCGGGCTCCGAAGAACGTGCATTTGGTCCGGGGCGCTCCCCATGACCTCGTCATGAAGGATGTTTCCGTGGTGATCTCGCAAGGCGGCCACGGAACGACCACGCGTTCACTCATCAACGGACTGCCGCAGCTCATCCTGCCAATGGGGCGAGACCAGGCTGCCAACGCCGCGCGCGTCGAAGCGAAGGGGGCAGGGCTTCAATTGCCTCCAACCGCCTCCGAAGCGGAAATTGCCGCGGCGGTGAACCGATTGATTGCAGAGCCGCAATTCAGGAAGGCGGCCTGTCTGCTCGGCGAGGCCATGAAAGTCGATATCGATCGGTCCGGCCTCGTCGACGAGATGGAGGCGATCGCCGCCATTGGCCGCGCGGCGAGACCGCAACCGAAGAAACAATCGCTTCGAAAATCTGCCTGACGGATCGCAAGGCGAATGAGCGGCGCACCGTTCGTGAACGATGCGCCGCTCGTTGGTTCATGCCGCTTTGGCGTCGACGCTGCCGATCCAGTTGCGGGCCAGCGTGACGTCGGCCTGCGACAATTGATGGCCTGCCGGCAGGACCTTGTGGTCGACACGCGCGCCGGCTTCCGACAACAGCGCCGCAAGCGTTGCCGAATTGCTCGCCGGCACGATCGGATCGGCCTGCCCGGACAGCAGCAGAATCGGCTTGCCGCCAAGCTCTGCCTTCGGCGGATCCGACAGCGGCACCATGGCACGCAGCAGGATTGCGCCTGCCAGGACGTCCGGCTTCAGCAGCAACAGCGCGGCTGCGATGTTGGCGCCGTTGGAGAAGCCGACCGCAACCGGCGCGGCGATGCCGTATTGCTTCCGCGCATCCGCGACGAAGTCGCCGAGCTCCAGCGCGCGCCGGCGCACGTCGTCCTCGTCGAACACGCCCTCGGCGAGACGGCGGAAGAAGCGCGGCATGCCGTGCTCGAGCACGCGGCCACGCGGCGAGAGCAGCGCGGAGCCGGGCGAGATCATCTTGCCGAGCCCAAGCAGGTCGTTCTCGTCACCGCCGGTGCCGTGCAGCAGCAGCATCGGAGGGGAGCCCGCGCTGGTCGCGGGCTCGAAACGATGGATGAATGTGCTCTCGGTCATGACGCGCTTTCTTCCAGGCTCGGCAGAACATTTTCGATCTGCTTGCGCTGCGCTTCGAGGAAACTCGGCAGCTTCAGATCACGTCCCAGCGTTGCGACCGGTTCGTCGACGGCGAAGCCGGGGATATCGGTCGCGATTTCGAACAGCACGCCGCCGGGTTCGCGGAAGTAGATCGAGCGGAAGTAGTTGCGGTCCCTCTGCTCGGTCGGATGCAGGCCGTGATTGCTCACGAGCTTTTGCGCCATCCGGCCCTGCTCGGCGTCGTCGGCCGCGCGGAAGGCGATGTGATGGACGGAGCCGCCGCCCTGATGTCCGCGCAAAAAGCCCTTGGCCTCGTAGATGTCGACGACGCTGCCTTCGGCATCGCCCGGCGCCTTGAAGCGGATCACCGAGCCCTCGCGTCCGGTCTCCTTGAAGCCGAACACGTCGGTGAGCACGGAAGCCGTCTTCGCCGCGCTGTCGAGCAGCAAGGTCACGCCATGGAAGCCGCGGATCGCGTGCTCGGCCGGGACGTCGCCATTGCTCCAGCCGGGCTCGTTCTCGGCACCGGGGACACCCACAAGCGCGAGCGCCATGCCGTCAGGGTCGGTGAACGGCAGCACGGACTCGCCAAAACGCTTCTCCAGCGCCTCGTAGGCGATGTCCTTCTCGGTGAAGCGCTGCGTCCAGTAGCCGAGCGAGCGCTGCGGCACACGGAAGGCGGTCTGATGGGTCTCGCCGACGCCGCGGCGACCGGCGGGCACGCCGGCCCAGGGGAAGAAGGTCAGGATGGTGCCGGGGCGGCCGGTCTCGTCGCCGTAATAGAAGTGGTAAGTGCCGGGATCGTCGAAATTGACCGTCTTCTTGACGAAGCGCAGGCCGAGATCCCGGGTGTAGAAGCCGAAATTGCGGATGGGATCGCCGGCGATCGCGGTGACGTGGTGCAGTCCAGACATTGTCGTCCTCCAGAATTCGGGGAGCGGTCTTGCTCTGGGTGGAAATATCGTTCCGCTTTGGATTGGAGACAATCCATGCAAATATGACATCTATGTCTACGATTTGGAAACAATCGCCGGGGCCGGCCCTTGGATAAGGTCGCCAGCCTCCGGGCCTTCGTGAAGGTGGTCGAAAGCGGCAGTTTTGCCGAGGCGGGCCGGCAGCTGCGGCTGTCGCGCTCGGCGATCAGCAAATACATCGCCGACCTCGAGGAGAGCCTCGGCGTCCAGCTTCTGAACCGGACGACGCGCCACGCAAGCCCGACCGAGAACGGCCAGCGCTACTTCGAGCGCGCGGTCGTGATCCTCTCGGAGATCGAGGCCGCCGATCAGGCGGTGGCGCAGGCCCAGTCGGCGCCGCGCGGCCTGCTACGGGTCAACGCGCCGATGTCGTTCGGCACGATGCGGCTCGGTCCTGTGCTGGCCGATTTCATGGCGCGCTATGGCGAGCTTCAGCTCCAGATCGTGCTCAGCGACGATCTGCTCGATCCCGTCCAGGACGGCTTTGACGTGACGCTGCGGATTGCGGAATTGGAATCCTCGAGTTTGATCGCGCGAAAAATCATGCCGGTGGCGCGCATGATCTGCGCTTCGCCCGATTATCTCGCGCGTCACGGCACGCCAAAGCATCCGCAGGACCTGCGCGAGCATGTCTCGTTGACCTACGGCTTCCTGCTGACAGGCAATCAGTGGAAGCTCACGGGCAGCGACGGCGATCACTGGATCCAGCCGGCCTGGTCGCTCTGCGTCAACAATGCCGAAGTGCTGCGCGACGTCGCGATCAAGGGCAGGGGGCTCGCGCTGCTGCCGGAGTTCATTGCCGCCGATGCGTTGAAGAAGGGCGAGCTGCGAACGGTGCTGGACAAATATTCCGCGCCGCCACTGGCGCTCTATGCGGTCTATCCGCCGACCCGGCATTTGTCGGTGAAGGTGCGGCTGTTCATCGATTTTCTGGTTGAGCGGTTTGGGCGCGAGGAGGAGGCGGGTGTGCGGACGCGCTGAGGTAGGCGCGGGCTCATCAAGCGGCCGGCCGATGTCTGCTTGGCCCCGAACAGCGGCCGAGAAGCGGGGTATTTTGCCTTTGGGCCAGAAGGCGGCACAAACGGATGGGCAATCCTTGCAACCCATTGTAGAATAGGGGCGGCTTGGAATTGCGTACCATGGCGCAGGAGCGGCCAGTCCGGGTTGAGCGCAGGTTAGCGGCTATCTTGGCCGCCGACGTGGTTGGCTATTCGCGACTCATGCATCGCGACGAAGAGGACACACACGCTAGACTGACTTCCCTTTTAACGGAGGCTGTCCACCCGGCGATCGCCGAACACCGCGGCCGCATCGTCAAGAATACCGGCGACGGATTCCTGGCAGAGTTTCCAAGCGCGGTCGAAGCGGTCCGCGGGGCCGTGCAGTTCCAGACCCGTATCAAGGAGATAACGATCGACGAATTAGGAGACACGCGCATTGCTTTGCGCGTGGGTATCAATATCGGCGACGTAATCGTCGAACCCCACGACATCTTTGGGGATGGCGTTAACATCGCGGCTCGGCTTGAGGGCATCGCGGAGCCGGGCGGCATATGCATCGCGTCTTCTGCCTACGATCAAATCCGAGGCAAGGTCGGGGTACAGTTCGCTGATTTGGGCGAGCAAAACCTCAAGAACATTGCTTGTCCCATCAGATCCTACGCCGTGGTCTGGGAGACGCCTAGCCAAGCGACACGGGCCTCAACTGCGTCCACGTCGCCCACGATACTTGGCCACGGTAGCGAGCCAGTCTCGCATGTTCGCCAAAGGAAGTACCCGTTTGGTCCGTTCAGGATTGTGAGAAGCCACGAGGAAACGGGCCTGATCGGCCACAGCGCGGTAAAAGAAACCGCTGCTCGCCGAGCAATGCATCTACTGGCCAACATCAAATCTGGTCCCAATACCGTACTCGGCATGATGTTCTTACTGGCAGCGGTAGGCGCTTTGGCCGTTGGATTGATTGGCTATTGGACGACCTGGAAACCGGCTCGCACCGAGCTTGTGCACGCGAGTACTGCACCGCGCACGCCGACGGGCTCAGTGATCAAGCCGACCCACTCTCAGGGGCCGATAGTTCTGATCCTCCCTCTCATCAATAATACTGGAGACCCAAGATATGATGCAGTTGCCTCGATCTTGACCGAGCATATTGGCGCCTCGATTGGCAAGTTCTCTTCCTTGCGTGTCATCGAGCGCTCCCTCGCTGAACCAATGACGACGACCGAATACGGGCAACTAGCACGAAAAACGAGCGCCCAGTATGTCATTGGTGGCAGCCTGAGAGGTTCGGCCAAAGGCATGGCTATCAGTATTCAACTGAGTGATGCGCTCGCGGCGAGTTCGGTATGGTCAAGGAACTTTGAGGTTGGCTCCGAAATTATCTCGTCGACATCGCTTCAAGACGAACTCGCTGGTCAAGCTGCAACGTTAATCGCTGCCTATCCGGGTGCTATTGCGACCGCCGAGTACAAGCGGGTGCAGGCGAAGCCGACCGGCGAGCTCAGCTCTTATGAGTGCATTATCCAAGGCGTACTTGCAGGAACGGTCGGCACACCCGCAGCGGTGATCAGAGCGCGCGAATGTCTCGATCGCGTCACCCGCGAGGAGTCCGCCAACGCCACTGCCTGGGCAGTATTGGCTGGCGTTATGCTCAATCAGCGGTCGTTTGGGTTCGGATTGCCTCAAGACGAAGCGAGAAGCATCGACAAGCGGCTCTATCTCAACGAAGCGATCTTGAAGGCATCACTGCGTGCGGCCGAGCTAGCGCCGGATGATAGCTTCGTTCGCTTTCGCCTGGCCATTGGATACTTCGCCAATTGTCAGACCGACTTGCTGCAGTACGAAGCTGAAAGGGCGATTGCACTCAATCCATATGATGCCTACGCGATAGGTTCGTTGGGGCTTAGCCTGGCGTTTTCGGGACATTGGGATGCTGGCGCGGCCATGGCCGAAAAAGCGCTTGGCTTAATGGGAGCGAGTGCACCGAGCTTGTGGTGGTATGCGCCCGCAAAGCGACATTGGTCTAGAGGTGAACATCAGGAAGCTTACGAAACATTTCGCCGTGGTTACGTCGAGGGTCTTTGGCTTAGTCATCTCAACATGGCTTACGCGCTCGCATCCCTCGACAGGCTCGACGAAGCAAAAGCCCATGTTACCAAGCTATTGAAACTTGAGCCTGAGTTCTCCACACGCGAGGCAAACAGCTTCTTTCGGACGTACTGCCTCGAACCTTCGTTCCGCGAAAAAATGGCGAGCGCGTTGCGTAAAGCCGGGCTACCTGAGGAATGACAACGGTCCACCGCGGAGTTCGGCTTCGGGTCGCAAACGGAAGGCGCTAGCGATCAGATGGTCCGCCAGGCCAAATCCGGGCTCGGCAAACTGGTCTGAGCATCCCTAACTGACTGAACGCTGCTCGGCCGGCCGGAGCAGATCGTCCAGCGCACTCATCGAGGCATCACGAAGTGCGGTGAGATCGCGCGCGGCGCTCTGGCATTCGGATGGGGACATCGAGGGCGCCGCCAGTTCGATCTCACGGCTGCGCTCGAACAAGCGGACGAGGCCGAGCGCGCCGGCGGCGCTGCCGAGCTGGTGCGTGAGCCGCGCAAGCTGCTTGTGATCGCCAATCGCTGCCGCCTTGGCGATGTCTGCGATCAGCTTGCCGCTGGTCTCCCCCAGCAAATGATGGAGCTTTTCGATTTGCGCGGGGCCGAGCAGCTCGCGCTGGTCGTCGAGGAAATGCAGGTCGATCAATGCGCCCGCGGCGAGTTGTGGTGCGGCCGGCTCATCCGGGGCGTCCTCGATCGCCTCGCGCAGCGCGTTGATCAGGATCGGCTTGCTGACGACCTTGGCGATGCCGGCGCTTGCGAGTCGCTCGCGGGCACTGGTGGACACGTCGGCGGTCACGGCGATGATGCGCGGCATTTTCGGCAGACCGAGCTTGCCGATTCGCGATGCCGCCTCGACGCCGTCCATGTCGGGCATGTGCAGATCCATCAGGATGATGTCGAATGCCTGATCGCGGGCGAGCGCGATGGCCGACGCGCCGTCTCTCGCGATCGTCGCGCGATGGCCGAGCCGGTTCAGGATCGCCTCGCCGACCTCGCAATTGACGGGATCGTCGTCGACCAGCAGCACCCGGAGCTGCCGCGACGGCGGCGGGACCGCGCCTTGCGCGACGCCGCTTGCGGCGAGGCCGAGCGGCACCTGAAGCGTGAACGTGCTGCCCGCGCCCGGCGTGCTCTCCACCGTCAGCTCGCCGCGCATCAGGCGCGTGAGCCGGCGCGCGATCGCGAGTCCGAGGCCGGTGCCGCCGAACCGCCGCGCGATGCTGTCGTCGGCCTGGACGAAATCGTCGAAGATGCGCTCGTGCATGTCGGGCGCGATGCCGATGCCGGTATCGCGAACGGTGATGCGCAGCAGGACATGATCGTCGCGTTGCTCGGCGGCCGCCGCGAGCGCAATTCCGCCGTGCGGGGTGAACTTGATGGCATTGCCGATCAGATTGAGCAGGATGCGGTTGAGCCTGACCGGATCGCCGTGCACCGATGTGTCGACCGTCGCATCGCAGGCGAGGTCGAAGGTCAGGCCCTTGCCGAAGGCTTGCGGACACATCAGCTCCGCTGCGGTCTCGATCAGCTGGTGGAGGCGGAAGTCGCGCGTCTCCAGCGTTTCGGTGCTGGCCTCCAGGCGGGCATATTCCAGGATGGCATCGACCAGCGCGATCAGCGTTTCGCCCGATGCCTCCGCAGTCGCGAGGTGGCGGCGCTGGGCCTCGCCGAGGCTGCCGTCGTCGAGCAGCTGCAGCACGCCCATGACGCCGTTCAGCGGCGTGCGCAGCTCGTGGCTGACGACGGCGAGGAAGCGCGACTTGGTCTCGTTGGCCAGCACGGCGGCCCTGCGCGCGCGCTCGGCCGCGTCATGCTCGGCCAGGGCCTGATCGCGGGTCTTTTCGAGTTCGGCGGTCCGCTCGACGACCTTGCGCTCGAGCGTCGCATAGGAGTCGCGCAAGTGAGCGGCCATCCGGTTGAACTGGTCGCCGAGCGCTTCCAGCTCGTCGCCGGTCTTGATCGCGAGCCGCAAGCCGAGATCGCCGCTGCCGATCCGCCGCGCGCCCTGCGTCAGGATCTGGATCGGCACGGTCATGCGCCGGCTGAGCCAGAGGGACACCAGGACCGCGCAGGCGAGCAGGACGACCAGGAGAAACGTCGCGCGTCCGATCGATGCATAGATCGGGGCGTAGGCTTCGCTGAGCGGAAGCTCGACGAACACCAGCCAGCCGAGCGAGGGGACCGTCGCATAGGTCGAGAGCACGCGCAGGCCTGTTAGATCCCCCTTGACCAGGCCGCCCGAAGGCGGCCCCACGCCATCGAGTGCGGCGCGCACGTCGGCATGCCCGGAGAGATCGGTCCGTTGCAGCGCCGGCCACAGATCGGGATGCGCGATCAGGACTCCCATGCGGTCGACCACATAGGCCTTGCCGGTGTTGCCGACCCTGATCCCGGCGACGAGGTCCCAGATGAAGCGCAGATTGACGTCGGCTACGATCACATTGGGATTCCGTCCGGTCCCGCGCGTGGCGAGCGTCATGAACGGCTCGGTGTCGCCGAGGAAGTAGACCGGCCCGTAATAGGCCCGGCTTTCATTGGCACCGCGGAAGGCCGGCGAGGCCGAGAGATCGGCCTTGCTGCCGACTCTGTCCGCGACACGGCGCGACACGCGCACCTGCTCGCGGCCCTGCGAATCGAGCTCGGCAATTTCCGCGATCGCGGGCGAGAGGCGCAGGAGCCGGATGGCGTTCAGGCGGTCGTCTTCGTTGCTCGACAGCTCCGGAGGCAGCCGCGAGAGCCATCTGATCTGGCTTTCGATCTGGCCGATGAACTGGCCGATCTGGATGGCCGCGCTTGCTGCCTGCTCGCGCTGGGTCGCCGCGAGAAGCTGCTTCTGCTCGCGATAGGAGAACCAGACGTCGAAGCCGGTGTTGATGGCGAGTGCGGCAAAGGCGAGGGCGACGATCGAGTAGAGATATTTTCGGAACAACCGG
The DNA here is from genome assembly GCF_004634465.1 of Bradyrhizobium sp. MOS001. Lineage (NCBI taxonomy): Bacteria > Pseudomonadati > Pseudomonadota > Alphaproteobacteria > Hyphomicrobiales > Nitrobacteraceae > Bradyrhizobium > Bradyrhizobium sp. MOS001. The sequence goes on along the minus strand of NZ_SPVJ01000029.1, from coordinate 96,012 downwards.
CCCGGGGGCGTCCGCAAATGTCCCTGGTCGATCGCCTCGTTCACTCGCGGATCTCGTCGGCGCGCGCCAGCAGCGTGAATGGAATGTTCAATCCGAGCGAGCGGGCGACAGTGCGGTTGATCAGGAGCTCGTATTTCCGCGGCGATTGCACCGGCAGATCTCCGGCCTTGGTGCCGCGCAGGATGAGATCGACGTAATCGGCCGAGCGCACCTCCAGCGTCGGCCCGTAGCTCATCAGTCCGCCCGCATCCATGAAGTAATGGAACGGATAGATCGTGGGGACGCGATGCTTGGCCGCCGCCGCCACGACCGCCTGACGGTGGACCACGAGGAAGCTGTCGACCAGCGCAACCAGCGCCGCCTTGGGCGGTTCGGAAAAGCGCCTGATGGTTTCGTCGATGTCCGTTGGCGCGTTAACGGGCGCGGGGGCCACGGACACCCCTGATGTCGCAGCTTCCTGCTCGATCGATTCGAGGAAGAAGCGCCCGGCGCGGGGCGTGGTCGCCGGGTTGAAAAGGACGCCGACGCGCGCGAGACCCGGCACCGCCTCCCTGATGAGCTGAAGCCATTTGCCGCCCATTTCGGCGGTGCTGTTGGTGAAGCCGGTGACGTTGCCGCCCGGATGCGCGAGGCTTTCGACGAAGCCGTTGCCGACGGGATCGTTGGCGGTCGCGAAAACGATCGGGATGGTTTTGGTGGCGGCAAAGACTGCGGCGGTTTCGATGGTCGAGCCGGTCAGGATCACGTCCGGCTTGAGCTCGAGCAACTCCTGGACCGCGGTCTTGAGCTTGTCCGGTCCGCCGAAGGTCGAACGAAGTTCGAGGCGGAAGTTGACGCCTTCGACCCAGCCTCGCTGCCTCAAGCCGACGATGAGACCACCCAGGCGGGAGGTCGGGCTGTCGGTCATGCTCCGTCTGGTCAGTTCGTCGTCGAGCGGCAATCCCGTCAGCGAGGCAACGATCCGCATGCGATCTGACGTTGCGCCGATCGCAATCCATCCTGCAGCGGTTGTGCCCGCGAGGCGAATGAAGCCGCGGCGATCGAGCGCGAACGCGGAAGGCCGTTCGGTCATGGAATTCTTTGCACGATGGTCTGTCCCAAGCCGGATGCTTAACGCGAAAGGGCGGTGTCCACAATTGATGAAAAAATGCGCTTATGAATGTTCATTCGCAGCATTCGGCAGTCCGATACCGTATTCCTACCCGGCCAAAGAGTCGCTGTTTCGAGCTTTGTCTGCTCCGTGACGATCTGCAACGCATTGTGGCGTTGCAACATTTCCCGTCTCGTTGAGACGACGGTTCGGAGAAGTCGATTTCTGAGCGGCTGATTTTTTGAAGCGTTGTTTCAGGTTTGTTTCGAAGGTTGTCGATGCGCAAAATCTATCTTCTTCCGGCCCTCGTGGGCCTGCTGACCTCTGTTGCAGCCGGGCCGCTCGCGGCTCAGGGAGTGGTGCCGAAGCAGAAGGCTGCGCCGGCACCCAGAGCCGCCGCTGCCGGTGCGGCGCCAGCTGCCGCCGCCGGTGCGCCGGTCGCTGCTGCGACCGAGACGCCGGCCGCCGGTGCGGACGACAAGACGACCAAGGCGATCGACGGCTTCCGCTCCGCCAAATTCGGCATGAACGAATCCGACGTGCGCGCGGCGATGACCAAGGACTTCAGCGCCAAGCCCGACGCGATCAGGGCGCAGGACAACGCGTCCGAGCTGACGCACAGTCTGCTGCTCTCCGTTCCCGAGCTGCTGCCGAACGGCGGCACCGCCGAGCTCTCCTATGTGTTCGGCTACAAGTCCAAGTCGCTGATCCAGGTCGGCTCGGTCTGGTCGAAGGGGACCGACACGGCGATGACGCCGGAGAAGCTGTTCTCCAACGCCAACATCCTGCGCGCCCATTTCATGGGCGAAGGCTTCAAGCCCGATTCGATCGCGATGAACATGCCCGTCGCCGGCGGCATCGTGATGTTCCGTGGCAGCGACGCCAAGGATCGCTCGGTGATCCTGCTTCTGCAGGGCACGTTCGAGAACAAGGAGAACAACCAGCGTGTGCTGACCCCGACCAGCCTGCTGCTGTTCTACGTCGCGGACGCCAAGAGCCCCGACATCTTCAAGCTGCCGCCCGGCCAGTTCTGATGCCGGACGACCTCACGACATTCTCCCACCCGGTTGTGGATCGGCGCGAATGCCGATGAAGAGGATATGAAATGCGCGGACCATCTGCGACGCGACACAATGACGAGCTGACGACGCTGCGGAGGCTGGCACGCTTCCGCTCGATGTCGCTGCTCTGCGCGATGCAGATGGTCTTCCTGCCGGTGTTCAGCGTCCGCCTGCAGGCGCAGACGGCGAACGTGATCACCCCGGACGGCCGCACCGGGACGAGCCTTCAGACATCAGGCAGCGTGACCAACGTCACGACGTCGACGATTTCGGGCAACAACGCCTTCAACTCGTTCTCGCAGTTCAGCGTCGGGCAGGGCAACACCGTCAATCTGCAGCTGCCGACCGGCACGCAGAACCTCGTCAACATCGTTCGCGACGCCCCGGTCTACGTCAACGGCACGCTGAACTCCTACATGAACGGCGCGATCGGCGGTAACGTCTATTTCGCCGACCCCAAGGGGTTCGTGGTCGGCCGCAGCGGCACGGTGAATGTCGGCAGCCTCAACGTCTCGACGCCGACACGCGAGTTCACCGACAGCCTGATCGGCGCAGGCGGGCAGATCAACCAGTCGGCGGTCGGCAATCTGATGGCGGGCTCGTTCCCTGTCTCGCCCGACGGCAACATCCGTATCTATGGCCGCATCAACGCGATCGACGGTGTGCGCCTGACCGGGCAGAACGTCTTTGTCGGCGGCGCCAGCCAGCGCGACATCGCCAATCTCGACCACGCCGCGAAGTTCGCAGCCTCCGTCAACTCCAAGGGCCTGCGCAGCGCCAGCGCGATCACCGTGAGCAACGGCTCGATCCATATCGGCGCCGTCAACAACGCCAGGATCAACGGACGCCTCACTGCGCAGAGCAAGAGCGCGACGCCGAGCAACATCACGGTTCAGGCCGGCAACAACATCGATGTCGGCAAGAAGGCCAATCTCAACATCGCAAGCGCAAACGGCAATGCCGGAGAGATCCGCCTGAAGGCGGCGCAGAACCTGACCGTCGCGGGCGGCGCCAGGTTCGATGCCAGTGCGAAGACGGGCAATGCCGGTCTCGTCGACTTCAGCGCGAACGGGATCATCGACATTGGGAAAGGCATCAAGGTCGATCTCAGTGCGGACAACGGCAAGGCCGGCACGCTGCTGATCGACCCGACCGACGTGGTCGTGGGTGATGCCGCTCAGGGCGACACCGGCGTGACGCTGTCGAACAGCTCCATCGTGAATGCGCTCGCCGGGCTCAGCGCCGGTGCCGACTACCTCATCCAGGCCGATCATTCCATCACGCTCGCCGCGCATGCGATGATCGATGCCCGCCGTCTCGATGGCTCCGGCCATTCGACCGGCAACGCCAACAACGTCATCATAGACGCGCCGAACATCGAGATCATGAATGGCGCGCAGATCCTGGCCCAGTCGGTCAACTTCGGCGGGACCACCTACGCCGACGGCAACGTGACGCTGAGGGCAACGGCGAGCGACATCAAGCTGTCCGGCCAGGCCACCGCCGCGACGGCGATCACGGTCGACGGCAAGATTACCGGCGGCATCGTCTCGATCACCGCAACCTCGACGGCCGTGTCGAGCTTCCTGAACGGTTCGGTGGCCGGTGATTTCGCGCTTGTCGGCTCGACGCTTGCCGCCTCGCTGCTCGGGCTCAATGGCGGCTATGTCGCGGCAAGCGCGACTGCGACCATCAACATCAACAGCCATGCCGACATCAACGGCCGTGGCGACGTCACCATTTCCGCGCATGCCACGGAGACCGCGTCGGATCCGGCGGTCGCCTCCACCTTGCTCGGCAGCCTCACGCCGGTCGCGGCCGGCGTGGTCGTCGGCAAGATCGACGGCACTGCCACGACCAACGTGGCCTCGGGCGCGACGGTCAACGCCGGCGGCAACCTCGAGATCAAGGCGCTCAACGATGCGACCATCGCCATCTCGGCCCTCGCGGCGTCGACGAGCGCGCAGATTGTCCCGACGGTGGCCTATTCCACGGGATCGGTGACGACGACCGCCAACGTCGCGACCGGCGCGCATATTGCTGCCGGCACGGTGAACACGAGCGGCAGCACCCTGAAGGTGCGCGCGATCAACAACAACTCGTTCTCGACCAGCGCAACGTCGGTTGCGGCGCCCGGAACGGGGGCGAGCGGTGCTGTCGGCGGCGCGTTCGCCATCAGCGACATCACGACGTCCGCGACCGCGACGCTCGGCGCATCGCTCGGAACCGATACCGCCAACCGGATGAACGGGTCCGTTCTGGTCGAAGCGACGTCCGATACCACGCTCAATTCCACGATGGCTTCGTCCATCGCCGGCCTCCCGGCACTGATCGCGGCAATCGAAAGAGGACTGCGTGCCGTCACCGCGCCGACGTCGATCATCAGGGACCATATGGGCTCGCTGATGCCGTTGAGCTTCGATTTCAAAGTCGCAGGCGCGCTCTCGCTGGCCAACAGCACGCAGAGCGCAACCGCTGCGATCGCGCAGAATCCGAGCGGCGGCGCGCCGAGCATCTATGCCAGCGGCAACGTCGCCGTCGCCAGCAACGTCATCGATCGCGGCGTTCGCAGCAATGCGACGTCCAGCGCGATCACGAAGGACCCGGTGTCCGGCGAGAGCACCGCGATCAGCGCGGCCGTCGCCTGGGGCAATTTCACCCACAATTCGAACGCCTATATCGGCGGCGGAACCCTGGTCAACGCGGCGAATATCGCCGTCGATGCCACCACCGAATTGCCGATCACCAACACCTGGCTGAAGTGGGATGGTTTGGGCGCGGTGCTGAGCCACCTCAACGGCAATCTCGGCGTCGGCGGCAACATCCTGACCAGCTACGCCAATGCCACCGCGGACGCTGGCGACACGATCGGCATCGCCGGTTCGCTGAACCATTTCGTCGTGAACAACAACACGACGGCGTGGGTGGCCGGCAGCGCGAGCCTGACGGCAACCTGCGCGACCGCGGCCTGCGGCAGTGGCACCGGCTGGTCGGTCGGGATGGACAATGGCGACGTCCATACCTACAACGCCAGCCTCCAGATCGCGGCCACCACGACCACGGCGTCGATCGACGCCGCCGGCAATGTCGGCACGCTCGGCTTCCTGTTCGGCAACACCTCGGGCGGCTCCTCCGTCGGCGGCGCGCTCAATCTCGTCCAGTTCAACACCAATACCATCGCCGGCGTTTCGGACCGTGCGACGCTGCGTGCTGCGGACGACATCGCCGTCAACGCGATCACTTCCGACCGGTTCGTCGCTGTCGCACCGTCGTCCGGCAAGGCTGCCGGCACGCTGGCGCTGAACGGCATCACTTCGCTCGGTTTCCTGAACAACACGACGCACGCGTCGATCTCGAGCCAGGCCACCGTCTATGCCCCGACCGTCGGCATTCTGGCGCAGCAGGATCTGTCGGTCGTGACGCTGTCCGGCGCGATGAGCTATAACGGGAGCGGCGGTTCGGCGGTCGGCTTGTCGGTCGCCTATCTCGGCGCAAATACCGACACCTCCGCCTATATCGGCGACAACCATTCCGACATCCGGCCCGGCGTGTTCAGCGCCAACGATCCGTTCGCCGGCACCAGCGGCGGAAGCGGGGCGGTCAATGTCGACAATCTGACACTCAGCGCGACCACTTCGGGACGCATCACGGCGGCCGCCGTCGCGGCAGCCGTCTCCGACCCGGCGTCGTCGAGTTTCTCCGACAAGGCAGGCGCTGCCGGCGCCGCCTCGACCGGAGGCACCGCCGGCGTGACGACGGCGGCGGGCAAGATTGGTTCGACCTCGGGATCGAGCACAAGCGGCTTCAGCCTCGATCTCGCCGGCAGCTCGTCGGTGAGCGACGTCTCGCTCGGCACCAGCGCCTATATCAGGAACACGACGGTCAACAAGTACACCACGACCGGCGCCGTGCTGACCAACACGATCGTTCAGGCGCTGAACGACACTATGCTCAACAATGGTTCCGGCTCCGCGGCGCTCAATCTGGCCGGAGGGTCTGCCACGGGGGCTGCGATCGGCGGCGCGATCGCGGCGGCGATGTCGAACAATGCGACGCTCGCCTATATCTACGGCACCACCATGAACAACCAGAGTTCGGTGACGGTGCAGGCGCTCAATGGCGGCTCGGAGACCGTCGTTGCCATCGGCGTGGCGGGATCGAAATCCAATTCAGCGTCGCTGTCGGCCTCCGTCGGCATCATCACTGACAGCGCCAACGCCTATATCGAGAGCTCGACGATCACGGGGCAGGCGTCCGGCGTCAACCGGGCGCTCGAGGTCGATGCCTACCAGACCACGAACATCGCGATCGGCGGCGGCTCTCTCTATATATCGGGCGGCCAGGCCGGAGTCGGCATCGGGCTGACCTATGCCTCGATCGCCGATCCCACGGGCGGAAACGCGACCGACGCGCATATCCGCAGCACGGCGATCTCGAATTACGACACCCTGTTGGTGATGGCCGACAGCGCCAGCGTGATTGCGGCCGGTGCGGCCTCAGGCGGGGGCGGGGCCAGCGCCAACGGACTTGCCGGCGCGATCGTCGTCAGCGAGATCACGCCGACCACGACAGCCTATATCAACAGCGGCTCGACGGTGAGCATCAATGTCGGCCGCGTGACGGTGCTGGCGGACAGCGGCGCGGTGTCGGCGCTCGACACTGCGCTCGGCAACCTCGTCAAGAAGTCGAACAACAATCTTCTCGCGTCGGATACCTGCACGGTCGCCGGTGGCACGGGCGGGCAGAACTGCATCGACTTCAGCGCGGCTGCGCTCAACGGCGGCACGGGCAACGGTCCGGGAGCCAGCATCGTCTCCGTTGCGGGTCTCATCCAGGCGGGCAAGAACAATGTCGGCGCCTCGATCGTCTACAACACCATCGCAACCACGCATTCGGCCTATATCGCCAACGTCCTGATGACCGCCGGCAGCAACGGCAATGTCAGTGTGAGCGCGGTCGACTCCTCCAAGATCCAGGCGGTCACGATCGGCTTTGGTCTGGCGACCGGACAGTTTGCGGGCGTCGGCGGTACCACGATCAGCAGCATCTCCAATACCGTTACGGCGGCCATCGGCAACGGCCAGTCCAGCGCGACGCAATCGTCCGTCACGGCCAAGAACATTTCCGTCAACGCGACCGACAATTCCAGCATCACCGGAACCGCCGCCGTCGCGGGAGCCTCGACGCAAGGCAGCGCCGCGGGCCTGGCACTCGTCTACAGCAGCATCGCCAACAATGTCAGCGCTGGCGTGACCGGGTCCAAGCTGACCGCCTCGGGCAGCGTCGCGGTCGGTGCGAACTCGAACGCCAGCATCTCGACCGTCGCCGTCGGTATCGCGATGTCCTCGCAGGTCGGGCTGGCCGGTTCGGTCGCCACCAATCTGATGGGGACCAACGTCACCGCCAGCATCACCGCCGCCGGCACCAACGGGATCAACGGCGCCGACGTCACCGCGACCAACAACGTCGCCGTGATCGCCGGCAACAACGACAAGGCGGCCGTGTTTGCGGGTGCCGTGTCGATCAGCAAGGGCGCTGCCGGCGGTGCCGGCTCGCTGGTCACCAACCAGATCACGGGAACCACCGCGGCCTATATCAGCGGCGCCAACACCAAGGTCGATGCGCTCGGGACCAGCACCACCGACACGCTGTCGGTCAACAGCGGCTCGCTCGTCCATGCCTTCGATCTCGGCACCGCGCATGCCCCGACCGACACCACGCCCGACCTCACCGAGACCCAGGACACCGTGCGCGGCCTTACCGTGGTCGCGAGCTCGCACCAGGCGGTCGTGACCAACGTCGCGTCGGTTGCCGCGAGCAGCGGCATCGCCATCATGATCAACCCGATCACCAATGTGATGAGCGGGCAGACCCGGGCCTATATCGACAGCGCTTCCATCGACACGCGCCTGACCTCGTCGACGCTGGCGCCGCAGATCGAGGTCGCCGCGTCGAGCTTCTCCTATTCCGGCGCGTTCGGTGCCGGCATCGTGGCTCCGACCGGCAACGGCGGCGGCGGCGCTACCATCATCAGCACCACGATGCAGCGCGGTACGTTTGCCTACATCACCAATTCGACTGTCGGCGGCGCGCAGTCGTCGAGCCCGACGGTCGGCGCCGTCACCGTGAAGGCCAATGCCGAGCAGGATGCATCCTCGATCGCGATCGGCTTCAACACCGGCTCGGTCGGGTTGAACGTCTTCCAGGCGACGACTGAAGCCTATGTCGACGGTGGCGCGCTGACGGCCGCATCGCTGACGGTGAACGCCACCAACAACACCGGCATCTTCTCCGCGAACGGCTCCGGCGCCTATGGCAGCCAGGCCGCGATCGGCGCGGCGTTCCTGGTCCAGGTCTCCTCGAACCGGACCGAGGCCTATGTCGGCGACGAATTCCACTATCAGGGCAATGGCGCTGCACACACGACCGCGCTCAATCTGAGCGGCGCGCTCGACGTCGAGGCCACCACCAAGAACCGCTTCGAGGCCTATGCGATCGGCGGTGCGCTCTCGACCGGCACGGCGGCGATCGCCGGCATGGCGAACATCGAGATCGCCAACAACACCACCATCGCCGGTGTCTACGACACCACATTGCAATCGGTGACGGGTGGTGCGGCTGGCGCGGTCACCATCAACGCGACCGAGGACGTGGCGATCAAGGAGATCGCGGGGGCGCTCGCGGTTGGCGCCAGCGGGGCAGGGGTCGGCATCGGCGCCGCCGCCAACGTCATCAGCTTCAAGAGCCAGACCATTGCGGAAAGCCGCAACAGCAATCTGAACTCGGCTGGCGCGATCAACGTCAATGCGCTCAGCACCAAGGAGGTGCTGTCCTACGCGGTCACCGCGGGCATCGGCGGCAGCGTCGGTATCGGCGCGACGGTCGGCGTCATCATCATCGGCACCAACACCGCCGATGCCGACACCCAGGGCCAGCAGACCGGCCAGCTCAATCAGGGCAACAACGGCACCATCGCGTCCGTGAACAACGGCACCAACCATACGCAAGGCAGCAACGCGGTCGCCAGCGGCACGGCCGGCAATCCGAACAGCGCCAACGTCAGCTCGACCTACGACGTCAGCAGCGTGCTGAGCGGCGGCAACGACGCCGTCGTCGCGCAGATCGCTGGCGGCAACGTCACGGGCACGCAGGTCAATGTCACTGCCACCAGCGCCAATGCGGCCAAGATGTATCTGCTCGGCGCAGGCTTTGCGAAAAATGTCGGCATCGGGGCCGGCATTGGCTACACCAGCGTCAACAGCACCGTGCTCGCCAATCTGAGTGACTACGGACGCAACGGCTCCGGCGTGCTGGTGGCCGCAGATACGCCTTTGGCCGTCTCGGCACCGATTGTCACCGTTGCGGCGGTGGTCAAGGACGCGACCACCGGACCTTATGCCGGCAAGACCATCGACACCGAGGCGATCGCCGGCGGTGCGGCGCTTTACTTCGGCGCCGATGCGGCTGTCGCGGTCGGCAATGTCAGCAACTCCGTGGTGGCGATGCTTGGCGGCCAGATCACCGGCACGGGCGGCACCGGCACTGGCGCCGCGGTCATGGCGCAGGATTCGACGACCCAGGTGGTCTTCACCGGCGGCGTCACCGGCGGCGCCGTGGCTGTCGGCGCTTCGGTCGCAACGGCAAGCCGAACGAGCTCGGTCGCTGCGAGGGTTCTGAACGGCTCCACCGTCAACGTCACGACTCTGGCAGTTGGAGCAAGCGGCGCCGGCACCTTGACCACGACGTCCACAGCACTTGGTGGCGGCATCGTCGCGGGCGTCGGTGCGGATGCGGAGGCCCACGAGAACTCGTCCGTGTTGGCGGAGATCGGCAGCAGTGCCTCGATCACGACGTCGGCGGCCGGCGTCGGCACGCTGGTGTCGGCGTCGATCGCGCCCAACCTGTCGAGCGAGGCAATCGGCGTCTCGGTCGGTGGCGGTGCCGTCGGCGTCGCCATCGCCAAGTCCACGGTCGGCGCCACGGTGACGGCCGATGTCGGCGACAACGTCAGCTTCTCGGGCGGTGCGCTCGCGGTAACCGCCATGGCGCTGGTTCCGACCGTCGGCACCACGACGTGGGCCAAGGCGCTCGCTGGCGGCGGCGGCTCGCTGATCGGCGCACAGGGCAGCCTTGCCGTGGCGTCCGAGAACGCGACGGTGAGCGCCTATGGCGGGATGGGGATCCGGCTTCCCAACGCCGACGTCACCATCGCGGCCGAGAACGACAGCGCCCAATATGCCGAGGGGACGGGCCTTTCGACCGGATTCCTGGCGCTCGGCGCCACCGTCGCGCAGACGTCGTCGAGCGCGCACACCTATGCCTATCTGGGTGCGCCGGCGGACATGGATAATCTCAATCACGAAAATTACACCGGCATCCTCCGGATCACGGCCACCGGCACGGATACCAACGTCTCCAACGCGACGGTCGGCGCGGGTGGCACCTATGCCGGCGCCGCGGCGGTCGCGACGACCAGCTCGACCGCCGTGACCAACGCACGGTTCGACGGCGGCACGGCGGATGACACGCTCTATTTCGGCGGCCTCCGCATCAATGCCAAGCACACCACGAATTATGCCGCGAGCGGCGATGCCTACCAGGCGTCCACGGCCGGTGTTTCGGCCGGCAAGGCGCAGAACGACGTCGACTCCACCACCACTGCCGAGATCGGAACGCACCTGATAATCAATTCGGCGGGCGGCAACATGGTCGTCATCGCCAACGACATCGTCAACCAGGGCGGCGGCGGCGCGCGGTCGGGCTCCGGCGGCTCGTTCTCGGGTGCAGCCGCACTCAGCACCTCGACCGTCACCCAGCACGTCAACACCAATATCGGCGCCGGCACGGTCCTGAGCCTCAACGGCGATCCGCGGACGTCGGCGGCGTTCATCAATATCGAGGCCTACAACACGCTGAACACCAACGACACGGCGAGCCTCGCCACGGCCAGCTTCTTCGCCGGCGGCGGCGCCGAATCCAACATGACGGCGAACGCCACGCTCGCGGTCAACATCAATGCCCGCGAGCTGTTCAGCGTGGGCAAGATCTATATCGGCACGGCCGCGAAGATGGCGGCGGCGAACAACGCCAATGCCAGCCTCTACGGCGCGATCGCCGGCGTCGGTGCCAGCACCAACAGCTGGGTCCACGCCAACCAGTCCGTCAATGTCGGCGACAACGCGAAGATCGCGGCCTGGCGCGACATCACCATCTATGCGGGCCTCGCCGGTGACGGCAGCGTCTTCAGCAGCGTGCAGGCGACGGCAACGACGGTCGTCTACAACAACACCGCTATTCCGATCTCCGCGCTCTATCGCGGCACGGCCAACGCCGACGACACCACGAGCCTGACGCTTGCGCCCACCTCGAGCGTGCTCGGTGTGCGCGACATCTACCTGGGCGCAACCCAGGGGCAAGTCACGGCGGCCGGCAACGGCAGCAACTACAATCCGTATCTGGACATCTTCAGCGCCAAGAACAGCGACAATCACAGCCACACCAGCGGAACCGGCGATGTCGCGCTCAATGGCACGGTGGTGGCCGGCGTCAACAACGATGTGACGATCACGATCGAGCTCGGTGCGGCCGCGCCGACACTGAGCACGACCAGTCCGTATACCCTGCTGACAAACGGCTCTTCGTCGGTCCTCGAGCTCGTCCCCGACGTCAATCATTTCAGCCCGGTGATGAGCTGGAACCACCAGACGGTCCAGTATGCCGTCGTCGGCAATTTCAATCCCTACCAGCTGGTGGTCAACCAGCTGGCGACGCTGACCGGCCTGACCGCGGCGCAGGTCCGCTCGCAGCTCGCGGCGGCGACGCCCACGTCGCCCGCGAGCATGTCGCCGTCCGGCACCGATCCGACCGGCGACATCCAGCGCCAGATCGACACGCTGATCAAGCAGGCGCCGTTCACCTCCGACGCGCCCGGCAACGCCTTCGCGTTCGGCGACATCCTGGTGTCCGCCGGCAACGTCTCGATCCTGGCCCAGAAGCTCACCGGCAACAGCGGCACGAATCCTGCCGCGCCCGCGGTCATCGCGCGCAGCTCGCCGTTGATCAAGATCGAGAACAAGGGTCTCGACTTCATGAGCCTGGGCAATCTCACGGTCGCCGATGTGACCGGAGGCAACATCACCTACCGCCAGATCGACCATGTCGACCCGGATTCGCACTCCAACGTGACTTTCACCGCGATGCCGAGCGCCTCGCCGGTCATCGACGTCTCCGCCACCTACAACCGCCTGGATCCGGACTCCGGCCAGGGTATCGACCAGAACGGCAATTTGCTGACCCGCACGCCCGACATCTATTTCAACGGCGCCGTCAACAACGCCAACGGCCTGCTCAAGATCATCAACAATCTCGGCAGCGTCGTCGCATCGCAGTCGCTCAGTGCCGCGACCGTCCAGATCGTGGTGCCCAAAGGCACCTTCACCTTCCTCGGCGGTATCGGGAGCTTCTACGACAGCGGCAGCGCGGTCACCTCGCAATGGGCCACCACTGAAAACAGGCCGGAAGACGCGCTGACCGCGGTGATGACGGCGGCGACCTATCTCGGCGCCTACGGCGACTACTATACCGCTCCGCATATCGCTTCGGGAACCGATCACCCCTATTTCTATTACTGCTGCACCGACGGCAGCCACGGCGTGTATCAACCCGTCGGCAACGCCGACGCCAGCACGATCTTCACCGCGCGCATGCTGATGACGTATTACGACGGCACCTCGCTCTATTCATCGATCTTCCTGCCGGTGGGCAGGGGTACGCCTGGGAACACCAGCACTCCCGATGCCGGCAGCGTGCCTGACATCGCGACCCTCAAGATCATCGAGGGGCAGTCGCAGGACTCGTCCAATGTCGTGCTCGCGCAGTGGAAGAAAACGACTTATGACGGCCGCAACGTCTACACCGATAGCGGTCCGTACAAGACGCCGTTCAACTGTGCGTCAGCCTGCGACAGCTCGGGCTTCTTCCAGGTGATCAACATCCAGCCGGATGCGATCACGCCGAAGACCGCGGACGCGCCGGCCACCGCGACTGCCACCCGGACCATCAGCGGCCAGGCGGTCATCATCTCGGCGTCGGTGATCAACATCAACGGCACCATCCAGGCCGGCTCGAGCAGCAATTACTCGGTCGACATCGGCGCCGCGGCGTACGATGCCATCTACGGCAGCAACGGCCTCAAGAACCGCAACGGCGGCGCGGATTTTGCCGCGGCCCAGGCCAATGCGCGGAACGGCGTCTATTACGACATCTCGGGCTCCGTGACGGCGTCGGCCAGCGGCGACGCCAAGATCGGGGTCAGGTACAACGCTCTCACCGACCAGCTCATCCTGAATGGCGTGGCGCAGGGCGCCGGCGGCTACGTCTACCTCAACGGCAAGATCATCTCGACCTCGACCGACAGCACCCAGACCCAGGGTAACATCGAGATCAAAGGCGGCGCCGGCACGGTCACCGTCAACAACACCAGCGGGCTCCAGCTGGTCACCAACACCATCAATACCAGCGTCACTGCCCAGAGCGTGGTCGAGATCGTCGACCAGCTCAAGGGGAAGACGACGTGGTGGGTTTACGATCCCAAGGCTGCAAGCAGTCAGCAGGTGTCGCGGTACGAGACCAACAGTGTCACTGCGGCCGCGATCGACCCGTCGATGCTTACGGCCAGGACCGGTACGGCGGGCGTCCAGTACCGGACGCAGGAGAACATGCTCTATCAATGGGTCGACACCGCGACGCTGGATCGTCTACCCACCAGCACGCAGTTCGACTACGGCTGGAGCTTCACGCCCAATCAGGTCACCGGCGAGAACTGGACCCGCTCGACCAACCTGGTTTCAGGCACGCAGAGCAGCAACTATCAGAAAGTCACCACCGCCACAGGCAGCTATCACTGGGCGGGAGGCGTGAACCCGGATGGGAGCCCCGTTGGACTCAACACCCATTCCAACGCGTGCTGCGGCGCGGACGCCCAGTACAACTGGTACCAGGCGATCTATGATCACCTGACGCTCACGCTGACCAACACGGTCAAGGCGTCGAACCCGATCAACATCAAGTTCATCGGCGGCAGTAGCAGCGACGTCGTGGTCAATTCGACCTCGGGCATCGTCATCAACGGGTCGATCAACAACCAGCAGGGCACGACGACGCTTGCCGCCACCGGCGCCAACTCGTCCATCACGGTCGCCGCCAATGCCAACAACCCGGTGATCTCGGGGACGAGCGTGACGCTTCGGGGTGACGGCGGTATCGGCACGCTCGGCACCACCAAGGCGCCCGTCCAGGTGCAACTCTATGGCGGCAGCCTGACCGCGAGCTCGATCGACCGCGACATCGCGATCTCGGCGATCGGCGCGCTGTCGATCAATCAAGTGAAGGTGAATTCGGCAGGCACCACGCCGCAAGGCAGCGTCTTCCTCTCGGCGACCGGCGACATCAACTCGGCGTCCGCCTACAACATCGCCAATCCCGTCGTGATCGGCAAGAACATCGAGATCAACTCCACCTCCGGCGCGATCGGCGCGAAGAGCGCCGTCGTCAACGGCGCGTCCACCCTGACCAACATCAATCCGCTGGTGATCCAGGCGACCGGCACGGTCCAGGCCAACAGCACTGTCGATGGCGGCGTTCTCGACAGCGCCTCGGCCACCGGCACCTACATCATCCAGTCCAAGGGCGATCTGCGCCTCGGCACGGTCCAGTCGACCGGCGGTCCGGTGTTCCTCGAGGCGGCAGGCTCCGACGGCAACCAAGCCAACATCCTGAACGGACGCGCGGCGGTTGGTCTGACCCAGGCGCAGAGCCAGCATCTGCAGGACGTCTGGGCGAGCCTCGACCTGCTGAGCGGCAACGCCGCCACCAATGCCGTCAACAGCTACCAGTCGATGGTGACGTCGGCCTACAACGACTACTTCCAGCTCAAGAACATCGCGTTCCAGGACGGCAGCACCTACAATCCGACCTCGGTGGGGCTGACGGTGCTGCGGGCGCAGGTGGCTGCCAAGCTCGGCATCATCGATCCCGCCAATGTCACGACCACGCAGATGCAGGTCGAGGCCACGACGCGGTTCCTGCGGGACCAGTTTCTGCTCGGCAAGATCACCACCGACCAGCTCAAGAGCTCGCTGACGACATTGCTCGGCACCGCGCCGGCGGATCCGCTGGGGACGGTGTTCGGCACTTCGCTTTCGACGACGCTGTTCACGAAACTGTTCGACGGCGTGGCAACCGCCAATCAGCGAATGCCCAGCAACACGGCGCTGCAAACGGCGCTCAATACCTACAATGCGAGCTACAGCTATACGCTGGCGTCGACCGAGCGGGTCTATAGCATCATCACCGCGGGCTCGCAGTGGACGCAGAGCCAGCTCGCCTACACGGTGTCGTCGTCGGCCGTCGGCGCGGCGCCGCCGCCGATCGACGAGAACGTCGTGGCCAATGTCAACGCCAACCAGATCATGCTGTACGCGCCGCGCGGCTCGGTCGGCAATTCGGCCGCGCCCCAGACGTTCACCTTCACCAGCGTCGATTCCTCGTCGCTGACGCCGGAGCAGAGGGGATTGCTCGCCACGGCCGGTCCCGGCCAGCTCACCGTCGGCGCGGTCACGGACCCGACGACCCATGTCACGACCTATACGGTCAGCCTGTCGCAGCAGAACCTCGTCGTCGTCGACAACCCGATCGCGATCTCGGCCAAGGCGCTGTCGAATATCTATCTCGGCAGCAAGAACAGCCTCGCGCTCGGCGGCGTCACTGCGAACTACGGCCCGATCGCGGCCGCGCAGGCCAACGGCATCGAGGTGACCGGCCGCGGCGACGTCAAGCTCGACGCCGTCAACAGCATCTCCGCCAACGCAAGCGGGGCCGTGATATCAGGTGATATCGGCAACCTGACCCTGATCGCCGAGCACGGCAATGTCGGTGCCCCCTCGGGAACCGCCGGAAGCAACCCCGCGAACAATACGAACGCGCTCCAGATCGCGTTCGCGGATCCGTCCAACGACCAGCTCGACCAGGTTTCGTCGGCGCAGGGCATCTACCTGAAGCAGACCACCGGCGATCTCATTCTCGGCAACATTGCTGCCGGCAATGCGATCCAGCTCGCTGCGACCGGCAGCATCTATGCCGAAGCCGGCTTCACCGACCGTTCGGCGATCCATATCCTCGGCGCCGACCTCGATCTGCGCGCCGGCGGCAACATCGGCTTCAACGGCTCGACCTTCCAGCCGCTGCAGGTGAATATCTCCGGCGCGGTGACCGGCTCGGCGGTCGGCGACCTCAGCATCCTCGCCGTCACCGGCGATCTCATAGTCGGCACGAGCGGCACCTATGGGACGCTGACGGCCGGCGGTGCGCTGACGCTGAACGCTGCGCGCGGCGGACTCACCGTCAATGCCGACATCACCAGCGGCGGCCTGATGCAGCTGCTTGCCAACCGCGGCATGAATTTCGCTGCCGGCACCAGCGCTGCGCCGGTGGTTGCGACCAGCAGTTCGGACGGCGTCACCCTGGTTGCCGCGACGCTGACGATGGGCGCCTATTCGGCCATCAACGCGGGCGGCCTGATCTCGGTGACCACCACGGGCGATGCGACGATCGGCCAGCTGAATTCATCGCTGTCCTATGCGGCGGCCTCGAACGCGCCCTCGATCATTGTCACCGCCGGTGGCGTCGCCTCGCTTGGCGCGATCCTCGACAATGGCGACGGCCAGACCAGGTTCGTCGCGTCCGGCGCGGGCGCCGAGCTGTCGCTGAGTGCATCGAACGGTATCGGAAGTGCCACGAGCCGGCTCGCCTTCAACGCCGTACAATTGTCGGCGAGCGCGAGCGCCGGGGGCATCTACCTGAAGGCGCTGACCGACACCGAGGCGAGCTTGCTCTCCGCGGTGAAGGGCAACGTGGACATCATCGGCACCGGCGCGCTGACGCTCGACCAGGTGCTGGCGGGCACGGCGACCGGCGCGAGCGGCAGCTTCAGTGCCGTCGCGAACAACGGCAGCATCGTCATCGGGACCGCCGACAGCAGCGGCTCGCAGACGGTCCACGCCAGCCAGAACGTGACGTTCAAGTCGCTGACGACGACCGGAAATGCCGGCGATGCCGGCAACATTGACGTCACCGCCGACAACGGCTTCATCCTGGCGCAGACGGTGACGTCGGGCGGCGTGACCACGCTGGGGTCGGTCTCGGCCCACGGCTCGGCGACGCTGCTCGCGGCGACGACCATCACCGGCAACACGCTCGCCACCACGACCGGCTCGGCCGTGCTGACCGCGACCGGCCCGATCGACTGGAACACGCTCAACGTCGGCACGACGCTGGGCGCGACGGCAAGCCAGGGCAGCATCACCTTCAAGACCGCGCAGAGCGGCGGCACGCAGACCCTCCGCGCCCATGACAATGTGACGTTCAATGCGCTGACGACGACCGGCATCACGGGCGATGCCGGCAGCATCAACGTCACCGCCGACAACGGCTTCATCCTCGCGCAGACGGTGACGGCTGGCGGCGTGACGAGCCAGGGTTCGGTCTCAGCCAACGGCTCGGCGACGCTGCTTGCGGCCACGACCATCACCGGCAACACGCTCGCCGCCACGACCGGCTCGGGCCTGCTGACCGCGAGCGGTCCGGTCAACTGGAATGTCCTCAATGTCGGCACGACGCTGGGCGTGACTTCAAGCCAGGGCAGCATCACGTTCCAGACGGCGCAGAGCGGCGGCACGCAGACCATTCACGCCCACGACAACGTCACCTTCAACGCGCTGACGGCGACGGGCATCAACGGCGACGCCGGCAGCGTCAACGTCAATGCGGATAACGGTTTCATCCTGGCGCAAACGGTGATGTCGGGCGGCGTGCCAACGCTGGGCTCGGTCTCCGCCAATGGCTCGGCGAGGCTGATCGCGGCGGGGACCAACACCGGTCATAACCTCACGGCCACGACCGGCAACGCAGTCCTGAGCGGCACCGTCGTTCGTTGGGATAATCTTAGCGCGGGCGGCACGCTCGACGTCACCGCGACGGCCGGAGGGATCACCGTTGGCACCGCCATCAGCGGCGGCACGCAGACCCTGCATGCGGTCAACGATATCGTCTTCAGCCAGCTCACCACGACCGGTATCCCGGGCGATGCCGGCGACCTCTACGTCAAGTCCGACACGGGCTCGCTCCGCGGCGGATCGATCACCGCCAACGGCGAGACGCGTTTCGATGTGGCCGGATCGGTCTCGTTCGACCGGATCAGTGGCGACATCGTCAAGATGACGTCGTCGGGTGACCTGACGATCAACTGGGTCAGCGTCGTCCGGGAGCTCGACCTGGCGGCAGACACGATCAACGTCAGGGGCGAGCAGATCCGTTCGAATCCGGCGATCCCGCTGATCATGAACATCACCGGCTATAACGGCGGCGTCGCGAAGTCCGCCAACATCTCGATCGACCCGGACAGCATCATCGTCAACCAGTTCAGGGTGGTGGACGCGAACTTCTGGACCGACGCGCATGCGGTCACGATCCTGAACGGCTATGTCCCGGGCCAGCTCATGCTCACCACCGCCACCCAGCAGGTGTTCCTGAACAACCGGACGCTGGTGCCGACCAACGGGCCGACGCTCCAGCTCTACCAGCCGGGCGGCGTGTTCACGATGAGCCAGATCGGCAACGCCAATGTCAGCAACGCCTACGTGGTGTTCTACACCGGCGACGTCTCGGCGAGCGTCACCAATTACGGGCCGACGCACACCTGCTGCTACGACTTCACCGGCGCCAGCATGGTGCGCAACATCCCGGTCGACGGCGAGGGCAAGGAGAGCATCGAGACCTGGCTCGCGAAGAAGGATGGCGGGACGTTCTATTTGCTCGGTCTCTCCGGCCAGGCGCGGCTCGATGCGCTGCTGACGCCGCGTCCGGTCGAGACCATCGGCTCCGGTCCCGCCGTCAACATCGAGGGACTGAGCGACCTGCGCAAGCTGCGCCGTCAGGGGCAGCGCGTGGGTCGCCCGGGCTGGAAGGATGCGGCGGTCGAGACGGCGAAGCCGTCCGTTGGCCGTCTCGCACAGGCATGGTAACGAGATTCGGGATGCGGATTTGGGGGGCAGCGTTGGGGGTGGGGCTTGCAGCTTGCTGCATCGCCCCTTCGCGCGCGCAAGTGCCCTCGATCAATCCCGGCGTGATCCAGAACGACGTCGACCGGCAGCGCCGCCAGCTCGAACGGCAGAGCGCGCCGCCCAAGCTCACCGGTCCCGCGGTGATCGGCGGTGAGCGGGAAAAGTCCCAGCTGCTGAAGCCGGGGGGGCCGAAATTCCGCCTGCGCAAGGTCGAGTTCGACGCATCCAAGTTCATCACGCCGGCAGAGCTGGACGAGATCGCGAAGAAATATGTCGGCAAGAACGTCGACATCGCCGCGCTATTGCAGCTCGTTGCCGACATCAACGCCATCTACACCGAGCGCGGCATCGTCACGGGCATCGCGACGCTGCCCGATCAAGACGCCAAAGGTGGTGTGGTCAAGATCAAGCTGACCGAGGGCCGGCTCCAGAAGACGACCATCGAGGGCAACAAGCAGACCCGCACCGATTACATCCTTCAGCGCGTGAAGGAGCCCGAAGGCGAGGTCCTCGACGTTCCAAAACTCAATCGCGACGTGATCTGGTTCAACCGGACCAACGACGTGCAGATCAAGGCGCTGCTCCAGCCTGGCACGAGTTTTGGCCTGACCGATCTCCAGTTCGCCGTGATCGAGCCGCCGGTCGACACCTTGCAACTCTTCACCGACAACCAGGGCGCGGAGAACACCGGGCGCTGGGAGGGCGGAGCCTTCTACAAGCGCCACGGCCTGTTCGGCGTCGACGACCGCCTGACCTTCTACGGCGTCCGCGCCGACGGCAATCTCAACGGCAACGCCGCCTACAGCATTCCGGTCAATCCCTGGGGTGGCCGCGTCGGCGTCAGCTATACCGAAGGCAAGATCAAGATCATCCAGGGACCGTTCGTCGCGCTCGACGTCACCGGACGCTCGAGCCAGGCCGCGGTCAATTTCAGCCAGCCGGTCTGGGTGACGCAGAACTGGCTGATATTGCTCAACGCCGCCGAGACCGAGGGCAAGACGGTCAGCCGCTTCGCCACGGTCTCCGTGACCGACGACCACTACGACAAGGCCACCGCCGGGCTCTCGGTGACCAATTCCGGCAACACCTATTCGATCACGGTCTCGCCGGCGGTGAACTACATCACCTGGCATGATTATGTGCTCGGCAACAACCGCGCGTTCAACACCTATACCGGCTCGCTGATCGCGACCAGCGCGGCGGGGCCGCAGAATTTCAGCGCCAACGTGCTGGCGAGCTGGCAGTACACGCAGGAGAAGCTGCTGCCGGGCGACCAGATCTTCTCGATCGGCGGTCCCACCACCGTGCGCGGCTATCCCTCCAACTCCGCATCCGGCGACAGCGGCTATTATTTCAACGCCGAGCTGCACTACAATTGGTCGTCGTGGCTCAAGGGGTTCGACACCTACATCTTCACCGACTGGGGTGCGGTCTATTCGACATTCCCGGGGATCACCGAGCTCGCTTCGGTCGGCGTCGGCTTCTCATGGACCTATGCGTCGTTCATGACGTTCGAGGCGAATTACGCGACGCCGTTGAAGATGGCCGTCTCGACCCAGAACCATTACGAGGCCTATGGCCGCGTCATCTTCCGGCCGTTGTTGATGTTCCAGAAGCCGGAGAGCCCCGCGCCGGTGGCGGCTGCCGCCGGCAAGAGCAGGTCGTAGCGACAAGCCGCCGCTCTCTCCGTCGTCATTGCGAGGAGCCCGCGACAAAATTGCAAAGCAATTTTGCGCTGGTGCGACGAAGCAATCCAGAATCCCTCCGCGGATGCAGCCTGGATTGCTTCGCCACGCTCGCAATGACGGAGGATGGAGCGGGGGCGCGGCGATTAACGCCGCAGCGTGAATTCCTCCGCGCCGCGCCGGTGTTCCCATTTCGCCTGCTCCAGCTCCGGCTGGTCGCATTCGACTTCCGGATAGCCGATGCAGAGATAGGCGATGAACTTCCAGGAGCTGGGCACGTCGAGAGTGGTGCGAACGCGCTCCGGATTGAGGATCGACACCCAGCCGATGCCGATGCCGTCGGCGCGCGCGGCGAGCCACATCGCGGTGATCGCGGCGACCACGGAATATTCCGTCGTCTCCGGCATGGTCGCGCGGCCGAGGCCGTGGCCGATGTCGCTCGCCTTGTCCGCGAACACGGCGAGGTGACCGGGCGCCTGTTCGAGACCGGACAGTTTTAGTGTGGCATAGCGCGCGGCGCGTTCGCCGGAGTAACAGTTCAGCGCATCGGCGTTGCATGCCCTGAAGTCGTCGATCACGTCGCGGCGTCGTGCGGCATCTTCAACGACAACGAAGCGCCAGGGCTGGCTCAGGCCGACCGAGGGTGAGAGACAGGCGGTCTCGATCAGGCGATCGATGGCGCCGGCCGGCAGCGGATCGGCGCGGAAGCGGCGCACGTCGCGGCGCCACACGAACAGCTCGCGCAAGTGCTGACGGAAGGTGTCGTCGAACTCGACCATGAGATCAGCCTCCCATCCGGAAGGATGCCGCCACCAGCAGAATGAGGATCTCGCCGGTCTGCTCGAATGCGCCGAGGATGTCGCCGGTCTGCCCGCCGATCTGGCGGATGGCAAGCCGCGCCAGCATCAAGCCGGCGAGCGACAGCAGGATCAGGCTGACCAGCGCCTTGCCAGGCCCGAGCGCGAGGGCGAGGGCGAGCGTTCCAGCAGCGAAAGCGATGGCGACGCTGCGGCCCGGCGGCGATCCCGCGCTTGCCGACAGTCCATCAGATCGTGCCGGCGGGACCAGCGACATGAAAGCCGGCACGCCCGCGCGGGCGGCAGTGTGCGCGGCGCACAGCGCGAGCGCGACGGCCCAGGGATTGGCGATCGCCGCGAGCGCGCTCCAGCGCAGACCGAACGACAGGATCAGCGCGCAGACGCCATAGGTGCCGATCCGGCTGTCGCGCATGATCTCGAGCTTGCGCTCGCGCGTCCGGCCGCCGCCGAGCCCGTCGGCGGTATCGGCAAGGCCGTCCTCATGCAGCGCGCCGGTGATGAGCGCGGTCGCGGCCAGCGTGAGCAGGGCGGCGAGGTTCGGTGTCAGTCCGAACCGGCTGGAAACCTTGTAGACCAAGGCACCCGCGAGGCCGACCAGCAGTCCCGCGACGGGGAGTGCCCAGGTCGCGCGCGCGATGGCGCCTTCGCCTGCGGGCTTCGACGATGCCACCGGCAGAATCGTGACGAACGATGCCGCCATCCTGAGATCGGCGATAATCTCTTTGAAAAGCTCGGCGCGCGGCATCATTTCAGTTTCATCGGCAGGCCGGCCACGACGAACTCGACTTCGTCGGAAACCGCCGCGATGACCTGGTTCATGATTCCGGCGGCGTCGCGATAGCTGCGCGCCAGCGCGTTGTCGGGCACGATACCGAGGCCGACCTCGTTGGTGACGAAAATGACGGGGCTCTTCTGGCCGCCCATGAAAGCGGCGAGCTTCATGAGTTCGTGTTCCCAGTCACGCCCCGCATGCATGATATTGGAGAGCCACAAGGTCAGGCAATCCACCAGCCTTGGGCCGGCGCCATCGGTCTCGATCAGAGCTTGCAGGAGATCGAGTGGTACCTCTCGCTCGATCCAGTCGACGGCCGCGCGCTTGGCTCGATGCTTGGCGATGCGCACCTCCATTTCGGCATCGAGCGCCTCGGCCGTCGCGATGTAGATGGGCTGGCCCGGAAAGCTGCGCGCGCGCTTTTCCGCGTGGGCGCTCTTGCCCGATCGTGCTCCGCCCGTGATCAAGATGACGGCCATAAAGTTCTCCTGTGGGCCTGACTAATCACCAATCGCGGCCAAAGACAAAGCCGAAATCAGGCGGCCGGGGGCTTGCGCTCCGCCTTCGCTTTGCGCAACAGGGGCGGGACAGGAGGCGTGCGTGGGTTTTGCGGGGGCGATGGCGGTGGCGATGGCGGTGGATGCCCTGCTGGGCTGGCCGTCGTGGCTGTTCGCGCGGATCGGTCATCCCGTGACCTGGCTGGGCCGGCTGATCTCTGCCATCGACGCCGCCTGGAATCGCGCGTCCGATCCGCCGGCATTTCGCCGTGCTGCGGGCGTGGCTGGAGCGCTTCTGGTGATTGCGATCTCGGTCGCAATCGGCTGGGTACTTCAGTCCTTGCTCCCCTGGGGATGGATAGAGATCATACTCGTGGGTGTGCTGGCCTGGCCGCTGGTCGCCTTGCGCTCGCTTCATGATCATGTCGCTGCCGTCGCGAAGCCCTTACAGGCGGGCGACATCGCCGCTGCGCGCGCAGCGGTGTCGCGCATCGTCGGACGCGATCCCGCGACGCTCGACGAAGCCGGCATCGCGCGCGCGGCGATCGAGAGCCTCGCCGAGAACGCCTCCGACGGCATCGTGGCGCCGGTGTTCTGGGGCGCGCTGTTCGGACTGCCCGGCATTTTGGGCTACAAGGCGATCAACACGCTGGACTCCATGATCGGTCATCGCAGCGAACGCCACGAAGCTTTTGGCTGGGCCGCGGCACGCATCGACGACGTCGCAAACTTCATTCCGGCGCGGCTGACCGGCTTTCTGTTCGTCCTGTTGGCGTCGCGGCGCTCGGTTGCGCTGTCGTGCATGACGCGCGATGCCCGCCGTCACCGCTCGCCCAATGCCGGCTGGCCGGAAGCGGCGATGGCGGGCGCGCTCGGCGTGCGGCTCAGCGGCCCCCGCATCTATCGCGGCAGCGCGACCGATGAGCCCTGGCTCAACGAAGGCGCGCGCGATCCGCTTGCCGCGGACATCAGCCAGGGGTTAACGATCTACCGCCGCGCCATGCTGCTGCTCGCCGGCCTCCTTGCGATCCTGGCCTTCGCGTGAAAGAACGGGGCATGCGCGAGCACGGTGGAAATCTCGATCTGGCCCAGCAGCGTTTTGGCGGGCGCGCGGAGGACTGGATCGATCTGTCGACCGGGATCAACCGCCTGCCTTATCCCGTGGGTGAGGTGAGCCCGCGCGCATGGAACGCGCTGCCGTCGCGCGCTGAGATCGAGAGCCTGCATCAGGCGGCACAGCATGCCTACGGCACAAGCGCGCCGATCGTCGCAATGGGCGGTGCGCAGGCCGCCATTCAATTGCTGCCGCAACTCGCGCCAGTCGGCCGCGCGCGCATCCTCGGGCCGACTTACAACGAATATTCCGGGGTCTTGTCGGCTGCAGGCTGGGATGTCCAGGAGGTCGGCGAGCTCGACGCGCTGGCGGGCACAGATCTCGCCGTCGTCGTCAATCCCAACAATCCCGATGGCCGGCGTTTTGCGCCAGAGGATTTGCTGGCGCTGCTGCCGCGCGTCGGCCGTCTCGTCATCGACGGGAGTTTTGCCGATGCCGCCCCGCAGCTGTCGCTCGCATCCGAGGCGGATCGGCCTGGACTGCTGGTCCTGCGCTCCTTCGGCAAGTTCTATGGTCTTGCCGGCCTGCGGCTTGGGTTTGCGCTCGGCCATGCGGCCGACATCGCCAAGCTCGCGGCGATGTCGGGGCCATGGCCGGTGTCGGGAGCTGCGATCGCGATCGGCTGCCGCGCCTTGCGCGACGACGCCTGGGCCGAGGCCACGTCCGCGCGGCTCGCACGCGACTGTGCCCGCCTCGACGACATCGTGCAGTCGCAAGGCTGGCGGCTCGTCGGTGGTGCGCCGCTGTTTCGTCTCTACGAGACGCCTGATGCGCTTGCTGCGCAGGAGAAACTGGCGCGTAGCCAAATCTGGTCGCGCGTATTCGCGAAAGAGCCGGCATGGCTGCGCCTCGGGCTTCCCGGCAGCGAAGCCGAATGGACGCGCCTTGCCGAGGCGCTAGCGCGCTAGCGCGAGCAGGCCGCCGACGTCGAGATGCTGTTCGATGTGATCGGCGAGGGCGTCGAGCGCGCTCTCGACCCTGCTGTGATAAGGCTCGTCGCCTGCCGGAATGTCGAGCTTTGCGAGATACGCCTTGCGGAAATCATCCGACGTGAACAGGCCGTGCAGATAGCTGCCTTGCACGCGGCCATCGCGTGAGATCGCGCCTTCGGGCTCGCCGTTCAGTTTCGCAAACGGGCGCGCGCGATCCGGTCCGTCGGTGTGGCCGATGTGGATTTCGTAGGCGTCGATAGGCTGGTCCGTGGCGGCATGGACAGCCGCGACGCGCGTCAGCGTCTTCTGCGGGCTCATCATTGTCGCGACGTCCAGAAGTCCGAGGCCCGGCGTGTCGCCGGCGGGACCTTCGATGCCGTCAGGGTCGGCGACGCTGCGTCCGAGCATCTGATAACCGCCGCAGAGGCCAAGCACATGGCCGCCGCGGCGGTGATGCGCCAGGAGATCGATGTCCCAGCCCTGCGCGCGCAGGAAGGCGAGATCGCCGCGGGTGGACTTCGAGCCGGGGATGATGACGAGGCGGACGTCGCCGGGGATGGCTTCGCCCGGCCGCACCATCACGAGATCGACGCCAGGCTCGAGCTTCAACGGATCGAGATCATCGAAATTGGCGATCCGCGACAGCGCGAGGCAGGCGATCTTGCACTGGCCCGGCTTGCGCGCGTCGCTCAGCCCCAGCGCATCCTCGGCTGGCAGCTCGCCGGCGCGCGCGAACCAGGGCAGCACGCCAAGGCCGCGCCACGCGGTCTTCTGCTCGATCAGCTTGTAGCCGTCGTCGAACAGCGAGGGGTCGCCGCGGAACTTGTTGATGACGAAACCCTCGATCATCGCGGCATCGTCGGGGTTGATCACCGTCTTGATGCCGACGAGCTGGGCGATGACGCCGCCGCGGTCGATGTCGCCGACCAGCACGACCGGCACGTCGGCCTTGCGTGCAAAGCCCATATTGGCGATGTCGGCCTTGCGCAGGTTGACCTCGGCCGGGCTGCCGGCGCCTTCGACCAGCACCAGATCGGCGCGCGCTTTCAGCCGCTCGAAGCTTTCCAGCACCGCGCCCATCAGCGACGGTTTCATCGCCGCATATTCACGCGCCCGCGCGGTCGCGATGCGCTTTCCCTGGACGATGATTTGTGCGCCGACATCGGTCTCCGGCTTCAGCAGCACCGGGTTCATGTCGGTGTGCGGCTCGACGCCGGCGGCCAGCGCCTGCAGCGCCTGGGCGCGACCGATCTCGCCGCCGTCGACGGTGACGGCCGCGTTGTTCGACATGTTCTGCGGCTTGAAGGGCAGCACGCGCAGGCCGCGCCGCGTGAAGGCGCGCGCGAGGCCGGCGACGATGAGCGACTTGCCCACGTCCGAGCCGGCCCCCTGGATCATCAATGCGCGCGCCATGGTGTTTTCAGAATCTGGCGTCGTCAGAACTCGACGCCGGCTTGCGCCTTGATGCCGGAGCGGAAGGGGTGCTTGACCAGCGTCATCTCGGTGACGAGATCGGCGATCTCGATCAGCTCGTCCTTGGCGTTGCGCCCGGTGAGCACGACATGCGTCATCGGCGGTTTGTGCGTTTTCAGAAAGTCGACGACCTCGGCGATGTCGAGATAGTCGTAGCGCAGCGCGATGTTGATCTCGTCGAGCACGACCATGCGCAGATTGGAATCTGAGATCAGCTCCTTGGCCTTCGCCCAGCCGGCCTGTGCTGCGGCGATGTCGCGGGCGCGGTCCTGCGTCTCCCAGGTGAACCCTTGGCCCATCGCATGGAACTGGCAGAGCTCGCCGAAATGGCCGGTGAGCAGGCGCCGTTCGCCGGTGTCCCAGGCGCCCTTGATGAACTGCACGACCGCGCAGGGGAAGCCATGGGCGACACAGCGGACGATCATGCCGAAGGCGGAGGTGGACTTGCCCTTGCCGGCGCCGGTGTGGACGATGATGAGGCCCTTTTCGCCGCTCTTGGTCGCCATGATCTTGTCGCGGGCGACCTTGATTTTCGCCATTTTCGCGGCGTGGCGGGCGTCGGTTTCCTCGGCCGTTTGGGTATCCGGTTCAGGCGTCATCTGACAGGGTCCTTCGGCTTGACAAGAGGCGGCCGGGGGCAAATGGTGGCCCGGCGTTGGTTCCTGTCCTATGACAGGCGAAGAGGGAATGCGATAGGGTCCGAATCGACAAGATTCGGCTCCAAACTGCAGCCGCCCCCGCGACCGTGACCGGAGAGATGCCCGAAGCCACTGATCCCCCAGGGGATCGGGAAGGCGGGGATCGAAGGGCCAAAAGCCCTGCTCCGCAAGCCGGGAGACCTGCCAGCGCGGACGAGTTTTGGACCGGCGGACGGGGTGTTCCGCGACGGGGAAACGGACCTTCGGGGGAATGGTCCGTGTGCCTCTTCGCCTCCCGCTGTTTATCCTGGAAGAGGCGATGACCGTCACACTTCACGTCTGTATTACCTGCCGTGCCGGCCAGACGCTCGACGAGGGTGAGACGACGCCCGGCAAGCGCCTGCATGGTGCGATCCTCGACGCCGGCGTGCCCGAGGGCGTCAATGTGGTTCCCGTCGAATGCCTGTCGGCATGCAGCCAGGGTTGCTCGGTTGCGCTCAGCGCGCCCGGCCGCTGGTCCTATGTCTATGGCCGTCTGTCAGAGGCCCATGCGAGCGACGTGGTCGCGGGTGCTGCGGCCTATGCCGCCGCGCCCGACGGCCTCGTGCCCTGGCGCAGCCGTCCCGAAATCTTCCGCAAGCAGTCGCTTGCCCGCATTCCCCCCATTGCCGTGTTGCCGGAGGCCGCCGAATGAACTCGCTCGCAAAAGTCCCTGTGACGGTGGTCACGGGTTTTCTCGGCTCCGGCAAGACCACGCTGATCCAGCATCTGCTCGCAAACCCTGACGGCAAGAAGCTCGCCGTGCTGGTCAACGAGTTCGGCAGCGAGGGTGTCGACGGCGAGATCCTGAAATCCTGCGCCGATGCGAATTGCCCGGAGGAGAACATCGTCGAGCTCGCCAATGGCTGCATCTGCTGCACCGTTGCGGACGATTTCATTCCGACCATGGAAAAGCTCTTGGCGCGGCCGGTGCGGCCCGATCACATCCTGATCGAGACCTCGGGCCTGGCGCTGCCGAAGCCGCTGCTGAAGGCGTTCGACTGGCCGGAGATCCGCTCGCGGATCACGGTCGACGGCGTGATCGCGCTGGCCGATGCCGAGGCTGTTGCCGCCGGCCGTTTTGCGCCGGACCCGGCTGCCGTGGAAGCGCAGCGCGCAGCGGATGGAAATCTCGATCACGAGACGCCGCTGTCGGAAGTGTTCGAGGACCAGATCGCCTGCGCCGACATCGTGCTGCTGACCAAGGCCGATCTTGCGGGGGCCGCAGGGATCGAAGCCGCCAAGGCCGCCATTACCGCCGAGATGCCGCGCCGCGTGCCGATGCTATCCGTCACCGATGGCGCGATCGATGCGCGTGTCATCCTCGGCCTTGGCGCCGCCGCAGAGAACGATCTCGCCGCGCGCCCCTCGCATCACGACGGCGAGGAGGATCACGAGCACGACGATTTCGCCTCCGTTGTGATCGATCTTCCTGAAATCAGCGACATCGACGCACTGGTCGCGTCGGTGCAGCGTCTTTCGCGCGAGCAGAACGTGCTGCGCGTCAAGGGCTATATCGCGGTCGCGGGCAAGCCGATGCGCCTGTTGCTGCAAGCGGTCGGCGAGCGCGTGCGCCACCAGTTCGACAAGCCCTGGGGCGCAGCTCTCAGGCAGTCGAAGCTTGTCGTGATCGGCGAGCACGGCGATATCGACGAGGCCGCGATCAAGGTCGGACTTGGGCTTTCAGGATCTGGTATCTGATGCACGTCGTCTTCCGCGAGAGCCGCGGTCTCGAGGAGACCGCGACGCCAAGGGACATCGGCCAGGACCCGGCCGATCTCGTGGTGCTCTCGTACTCGGATTCCGACCTTGCCGCGTTCGCGGCCGGCTGGCGGCGCGGCCGTAACAGCCTGCCGTCGCTGCGGCTCGCCAATCTCGCGGAGCTGCGTCATCCGTTGTCGGTCGACACCTATATCGAGCGCACGCTGTCGCAGGCGCGCGGCATCCTGGTGCGCCTGATCGGCGGTGAGTCCTATTGGCCGTACGGGCTCGCGGCCCTGCAGCAGCTTGCGAAGAACCGCAACATCGTGCTGGCCGTGCTGCCGGCCGACGGCCGCGACGACACGCGGCTCGATGCCTACTCGACCCTGCCGGTTTCGACGCTGCGCCGGCTCAAGGTGCTCTGCGACACCGGCGGTCCTGTTGCAGCCCAGGCCGCGATCGCGCAGCTCGCGTTGGCCTCGGGCCTTTACGCAGGCCCGGTCGTCGGCGAGATGAACCTGCCTGAGATGGGCTTTTACGATCCCGCGCGTGGCGTCATTGCTGCGCCGATGGCAGGCGAGGGAAAGCCGCTCGCGTTCGTGACCTTCTATCGTTCCTATCTCACCGCCGCGGATACCGGGCCGGTCGACGCCCTGATCGCGGCGCTGCGCGAGCGCGGCTTTGACGCGTACGGCGCGTTCGTCACCTCGCTGAAGGCTCCGGGCGTTGCGGACTGGCTGCGGACCTATTTCGCGACGAATCCTCCGGCCGCGATCGTCAACGCGACGGCGTTCTCGGCGATGGGCGACGACGGCACGACACCGTTCGATGCTGCATCATGTCCCGTCTTCCAGGTCGCGCTCTCATCGGCACGGCGCGAAGACTGGGCGGAGTCGCTGCGCGGCCTGTCGCCCGGCGATCTCGCGATGCATGTGGTGCTGCCGGAGGTCGACGGCCGCCTGTTCGCGGGCGTGGTGAGTTTCAAATCGGCGGCGGAGCGCGATCCCGATCTGCAATTTTCGCATCTGGCGCACCGCCCTGACGAGGAGCGCGTGAACGCCGTCGCCGCGCGCGTTGCGGCCTGGCGGCGCCTCGCGGAGACGCCAGCCGCCGAGAAACGGGTGGCGCTCGTGCTCTCGAACTACCCGGGCCGTCCGCATCAGATCGCGCATGCGGTTGGTCTCGATGCGCTGGCGTCGGTCGAGGCATTGCTGTCTGACCTGACCGAGTCCGGCATCGATGTTGCGCCGGTTCAGGCGCTCGGCGAGACGCTGCTCAAGCAGAACTTGACCTGGAGCGTCGCCGACTACCGCGCGGCGCTCTCGCGCTTGCCGCAAGCCTTGCAGGATGATCTCGCGCAGGCCTGGGGCGCGCCGGAGGATGACCCGAGCTGTCGCGACGGTGCATTTCAGTTCGCGGCCATCGCAAGTGGCCAATCGATCATCGCGGTTCAGCCCGAGCGCGGCGATGCGACCACGCGCGATGCCGACTATCACGATCTCGCCCGCACGCCACGCCACGCCTATGTCGCGTTCTATCTCTGGCTCCGGCAGCAGGGTTTTGACGCCGTCGTGCACATGGGCGCGCATGGCACGCTGGAATGGCTGCCCGGAAGATCCGTGGCGCTGTCCTCACATTGCTGGCCGGAAGCCCTGATCGGCGATCTGCCGGTCATCTATCCCTTCATCGTCAACGATCCCGGCGAGGCCGCGCAGGCCAAGCGGCGCTTGGGTGCCGTCACCATCGGCCATCTGCCGCCGCCGCTGGAACAATCCGCGGTGCCGGACGGCCTGCGCCGGCTCGAACGTTTGCTGGACGAATATTCGACCGCCGATGGTCTCGACCCCGCCCGACGTCAGCGTCTGATCGCCGCGATTCGCGACGAAGCGCGTGCGGCAGGGCTCGAAGACGATCTCGGTCTCGATGCATCGGCTGCACCGGCGGAAGCGATCCCGCGGATCGATCGCTTCGTCTGCGATCTCAAGGAGAGCCAGTTCGGCGACGGGTTGCACGTGTTCGGCCGCGGCACCTGCGCCGACGCGGAGCGCGATGCGTTGCGTGCCGCGCTAGCGGGACAGCGCGTTGCGCCGGGGCCATCGGGCTCGCCGTATCGCGGACGCCAGGACGTGGTGCCCACGGGGCGCAATCTCTTTGCCGTTGATCCGCGCGCGGTGCCGACGCCGTCGGCGCATGCGCAAGGCATCAGGCTCGCGGAAGAGCTGCTGCGTCGCCATTTGCAGGATCACGGCGACTGGCCGAAAGGCCTCGTGGTCGATCTCTGGGGCTCCGCGACGATGCGGACCGCCGGCGAGGAGTTTGCCATGGCGCTGCATCTCGCCGGCCTTGCGCCGCGCTGGGATCACGCCTCCGGCCGCGTCACCGGCTATGACATCATCGCACCGACGGAGCTCGGGCGCCCCCGTATCGACGTCACGCTGCGCGTGTCGGGCCTGTTCCGCGATGTCTTCTCCGGCCTTGCGCAATTGTTCGAGGCCGCCGCCGAGGCGCTCGCAACGCGCGAGGAGGAGGGCGACGAGAATCCCTATCGTCACCGCGCCTCGCGTGTGTTCGCGCCGCGCCCCGGCCAATACGGCGTGGGTCTGTCCGCGATCCCCGATGCCTTTACGGCCGAGACGCGTGATGCCGCCGGCGAAGCCTGGCTGTCGGCATCGTCCTGGGCGTTCTCCGCGGACGGTGCGATGCAGCCGGATCGGGCCGGCATCGAGACGCGGCTCGCATCCGCCGATGCTTTCGTGCACGTCCAGGACTTGCCGGAGACCGATCTTCTGCTCGCCGCGGATTACGCCGCGCATGAAGCAGGCATCGCGGCGGCCGCAGCGCATCTCGGTGCGGCAGGACCATCGCTCTATCACCTCGATACGACGCGGCCCGAGCAGCCGCACGCGCGGACGCTGACCGAGGAAATCTCCCGCGTCGTCCGCGCACGCGCGGCCAATCCGGCCTGGATCGCCGGCATGATGCGGCACGGTTTTCGCGGTGCCGCCGAGATCACCGCGACGCTGGAGCACATGGCCGCCTTCGCGCATCTGGCCGGCGCCGTGCCGCCGCATCTGTTCGATCTCTACTACGATGCGACGCTCGGCGACGCCGATGTCCGCACCTTCATGGCCCGCGAGAATCCGGCGGCGCTCGCCGCGATGGAGACCTGCTTCACACGCCTGCACGAAGCCTCGCTCTGGCGAACGCGCCGCAATTCGATCGCGGCTGCGCTGAAGGAGGCTTCATGAGTGCGGCCGCGATCAAGGGCTGGTGTCCCGGCGCGTTGCGCCCGATGCAATCGGGCGACGGGCTGGTGGTTCGCGTGCGCCCGTTCGGCGGGCGCCTCGAAGCTGCACAGGTCGCCGGGCTTGCTGAGCTCGCCGAACGCTACGGCAATGGTCTCATCGATGTGACGAGCCGCGCCAACCTCCAGATCAGAGGCGTCAGCGAGCAAGGCCATCGCCGGCTGCTCGATGGACTCGCGTTGCTGCGGCTGCTCGACCCCGATACCGACATCGAAGCCCGGCGCAACATTTTGGTGACGCCGTTCTGGAACAGCGGTGATGAGACACAGGCGCTCGCCGCGGAGCTTGAGGAAGCGCTCGCCGACAGCACGCTCGATCTCCCCACAAAGTTCGGCTTCGCCATCGACGATGGAAAGTCGCGCGTACTCGCCGGCGATTCCGCCGACGTGCGCATCGAGCGCGATCACGGCGGCCGGCTCCTGGTGCGGGCCGATGGCGCAAGGCTGGGCCGCTCGGTCGCGCGCGGTGAGACCGTAAGCACGGCCCTCGCGCTCGCGAACTGGTTCATCTCGTCCGGCGGCGCGAAGGGCGGGCGAGGGCGCATGGCAGCTCATATCGCGGTAGGCTCGGTATTGCCTGAGTCTTTGAGCGGCGAAACCGAGCCTGCTCCGGTCATGGCCGCGTCACGACCCGGGCATTATCCGCATGGCGCCCTGGTCGGCGTGGCGTTCGGGCAGATGCTGCACACGACGCTCCATCAATTTTCCGGCTGCGGACATGCGCTGCGCATGACGCCATGGCGGATGGTGTTGAGCGAGGGCAAGCGCGAGATGCCGAGCGGGGCAGGCCTCATCACCGAGCCTTACGATCCGGCGTTGCGCGTGATTGCTTGTAGCGGCGCCCCGCGTTGCCGCGAGGCGCATGCCGACACCCGCGCACTCGCTTCCGCCCTTGCGCCGCGCATCGCCCTCGATACGCGCCTTCACGTCTCCGGCTGCGCCAAGGGCTGCGCGCGTTCCGGCGCGTCCGCGGTGACGCTGGTTGCGACCAGCGCCGGATTCGATCTCGTCCGCGACGGCTCGACCCGCGACGAGCCGGTTCTGCGCGGCCTCAACGGTGCCGACATCGTCAGCGATCCCTCCATCCTGGTCGGAGGCCACTGATGCCGCACACCTACGAGACCGACGGCGCGGCGATCTACCGGCAATCCTTCGCGACCATCCGGGCCGAGGCGGATCTTGCGCGCTTCTCGCCGGACGAGGAGCAGGTGGTGGTGCGGATGATCCACGCCGCCGGCATGGTTGGCCTCGAGGCGCATATCCGCTTCACATCAGGCATGGCGACTGCTGCGCGCGCGGCCTTGCAGAGAGGCGCCCCGATCCTGTGCGACGCGCGCATGGTCTCGGAAGGAATTACGCGCGCGAGACTGCCGGCGGCCAACGCCGTGATCTGCACGCTCGGCGACGAGGCCGTTCCCGCGCTCGCGCAGTCCATGCGCAATACGCGCTCGGCTGCGGCGCTGGAGTTGTGGCGACCGCATCTCGACGGCGCAATCGTTGCGATCGGTAACGCGCCGACCGCGCTGTTTCATCTCCTCAACATGCTCGAGGACCCGGGCTGCCCGCGGCCCGCAGCGATCATCGGCTGCCCGGTCGGCTTCGTCGGCGCGGCCGAATCCAAGGCCGCGCTGATGGCCGATCCGCCGGTGCCGGCGCTGACAGTCGAGGGCCGCCTCGGCGGCTCCGCGATCACGGTCGCCGCCGTGAATGCACTGGCGAGCCGGAGCGAATAGCCATGGGACGCATCATCTGCTGCGGTCTCGGCCCCGGCGATCCTGATATGATGAGCGTGCGCGCTGACCGGACGGTGCGGGCTGCGAAGCATGTCGCCTATTTTCGCAAGAAGGGCCGGCCCGGCCAGGCGCGCCGCATCGTCGAAGGCATGTTGGCCTCCGACGTCACCGAATACGCAATGGAATATCCTGTTACGACGGAGCTCGCCTTCGATAGCCCGGAATATGTGCAGCTGCTGGCCGGCTTCTACGACGAATGGGCGGAACGGCTGGCGCGGCTTTCGCGTGCGGTGGACGTCGTCGTGCTCTGCGAGGGCGATCCTTACTTTTACGGCTCCTTCATGCATCTGCACACGCGCCTGCAAGGCCGTGTCGAGATCGAGGTGATCGCCGGCATTCCCGGCATGGTCGGCTGCTGGAACGGCGTCGGACAGCCGATCGCGCTTGGCGACGACGTGACGACGGTGCTGATGGGGACGCTCGCCGAAGACGAACTCGAGCGGCGCATGCGCGATTCCGATGCGCTGGTCATCATGAAGACCGGCCGCAATCTCGCAAAGGTGCGTCGCGCGCTGGCGTCCGCCGGCCGGCTGGACGATGCCTGGCTGGTCGAGCGCGGCACCATGCCGGGCGAGCGCGTGGTGCGGCTCGCCGATATCGATGCCGCCGACTGTCCCTATTTTGCGATTGTGCTCGTGCACGGCAAGGGCCGGCATCTGGACGCCGCCGAATGACGGGCACGCTGATCATCGCGGGCCTCGGGCCGGGCAGCGATGCGCTGGTGACGCCCGAGGTTTCCGCCGCCCTTGCCGCCGCAACCGACATTCTGGGCTATGCGCCCTATGTTGCGCGCGTGCCGCCGCGGGCAGGGCTCACCTTGCACCCCTCCGACAATCGCGAAGAGCTGCAGCGCGCGAGCGAGGCCCTGCGGCTTGCGGCCGAAGGCGGGCAGGTCGTCGTCGTCTCCTCCGGCGATCCCGGTGTCTTCGCGATGGCGTCGGCCGTGTTCGAGGCGCTCGAACAGGCGCCGCAATGGCGCGAGCTTCCCATTCGCGTTTTGCCCGGTATCACAGCGATGCTGGCGGCGGCCGCGCGCGCCGGCGCGCCGCTCGGCCATGATTTCTGCGCGATCAATCTCTCCGACAATCTCAAGCCGTGGGCGGTGATCGAGAAGCGCCTGCGGCTGGCCGCGGAAGCCGATTTTGCCATTGCGATGTACAATCCGCGCTCGGCAAGCCGGCCGGAGGGTTTTGGCCGCGCGCTTGCGGTGTTGAAGGACACCGGCTGCGGCGAGCGCCTCGTGATCTTCGCGCGCGCGATCAGCGCCGCTGATGAAAGGATCGAGACCGTCACGCTGAACGAAGCGACGCCTGAGATGGCCGACATGCGCACGCTTGTGATCGTCGGCAACTCGCAGACGCGCCGCGTCGGCCGCTGGGTCTATGCCCCGAGGCAGGCGCGATGACCGAGCCACTGCATGATCTCGGCCACGCTCTCAACCCGCAACCGTTCGGGCAGTTTTGGCCGCGCGATCATGATCACGGGCAGGCCGAGCATGCGGGCCGCGTCGATCTTGGCGCGTGCGCCGTCGCCGCCGGAATTGCGGGCGACAATCCATGCGATGCCGCGCGTGCGCATCATTTCGAGCTCGCCGTCGAACGTGAATGGCCCGCGCGACACGATCACGTCCGCAGCGAAGGGCAGCGGTGCTTCGGGCGGATCGACGAACCGCAGCGTGTAGGTGTGCTGTGGCTTGCTCGCGAAGGGCGCGATGTGCTGCCGGCCGATGGCGAGGAACATTTTTGCCGGCGTCTCGGGCAGCGCAGCGAGCGCGGCGGTGACGTCGGCGACTTCGATCCAGGTGTCGCCGGGCGCCTTCGTCCAAGGCGCGCGCTCGAGCGCGATCAGCGGCGTTCCCGTTTGCGCGCACGCCTGGACCGCGTGGCGGCTCATCTCGGCAGCGAAGGGATGCGTGGCGTCGATCGCATGCGTGATGCGCTCACGGCGAATATAGTCGGCAAGCCCGCTCACGCCGCCGAAGCCGCCGATGCGGGTCGGCAGCGGCTGATCGGCGGGCGCGCGGGTTCGGCCGCCATAGGAATACACGGCGTCGATGCCCGCGCGTGCGATTTCCGCGGCGAGCAAACTCGCATCGGCGGTTCCGCCCAGAATGAGGGCGCGCGTCATGGCTGATCCCTGGCTGACCATCATCGGTATCGGCGAAGATGGCCTTGCCGGACTGTCCGAGGCAAGCCGAAAGGCGCTCGCGAAGGCAGAAACTGTTTTTGGTGGCGAGCGTCATCTCGCGCTTGCTGATGTGGAGGGGCGCGGTCGCCCGTGGCCGGTGCCGTTCGACGCAGACATCGTGCTGAGCTGCCGCGGCCGGCCGACGGTGGTACTCGCCTCCGGCGATCCGTTCTGGCACGGTGCCGGTGCAAGTCTCGCCGAGAAGCTCGATGCCAACGAGTGGATCGCGCATTCGGCGCCATCGACCTTCTCGCTCGCCGCCGCGCGGCTGGGCTGGCGCCTCGAAGCCATCGCCTGTCTCGGGCTTCATGCCGCGCCGTTCGAGCGTCTCGTACCGCATCTCGTGCGAGGTGCGCGCATCGTTTGCCTCGTGCGCGACGGCAAGGCGGCCGGTGAGCTCGCCAAATGGCTGAGCGAGCGCGGGTGGGGCGCCTCGGCGTTCTGGACTCTCGCCGCGCTCGGCGGGGCGCGCGAAGGCATCGCTGAGCATCGTGCCGACAGCTTTGAGGGCGATCTCGCCGAAAACCTGGTCGCAGTAGCGGTCGAGGCGAGGGGCGGGCAAGGCATTCCCCGCAGCTCAGGCCTGTCAGACGATCTCTTCGCTCACGACGGCCAGATTACCAAGCGGCCGGTGCGCGCGCTGGCGCTCTCGGCGCTGGCGCCGCGACCCGGCGAGCGGCTGTGGGATATCGGTGCGGGTTCTGGCTCGATCTCGGTGGAATGGGCGCTGTGCGGCGGGACGGCGAGCGCCATCGAGGCACGCGAGGATCGTGCCGCGAATATCCGTAGCAATGCTGCAGCGTTTGGATTGGCGCATCGGATTAATGTCATCGCGGCGTCCGCGCCCGAAGCTCTCGCTGCGCTGGAAGTGCCGGACGCGGTCTTCATCGGTGGCGGTCTCGATATCGCGATGTTCGATGCCATCTGGTCACGGCTCTCGCCGGGTGCGCGGCTCGTCGCGCATGCGGTGACGCTGGAGACGGAGGCGCTGCTCGGCGAACTGCACCAGCGCCACGGCGGCGAGTTGATGCGGGTCGAGATTGCCCATGCAGCGCCGCTCGGTCGCTACAGGTCCTGGGAAGCGTCGCGGCCCGTGGTGCAATGGAGTGCGGTTCGATGAAAGTCGCCGGACTCGGATTCAAGAAGGATGTCACGCTGGCTTCGCTGCGCGAGGCGCTGCTGGCAGCCGGTGGTTCCGAAGGCCTCGCGGCGGTCGCGACTGTCAGCGACAAGGCCGACGCGGAAGTGCTGAAGCAGCTCGCGCGCGAATGCGGCGTACCGATCAAGCCGGTTCCGGCGGACATGCTGGCCGGCATCGAGACGCCGACGCAGTCAAAACTCGTCGCGGAAAAGTTCGGCACGGGCTCGGTCGCTGAAGCCGCGGCGCTCGTTGCGGCTGGCCCCCGCGCGCGATTGATTGCGACGCGGGTGGTCTCGCGGGATCGCACCGCGACCGCCGCGATCGCGGAAGGAGACGGCGCATGACGGTGCACTTCATCGGTGCAGGACCGGGCGCTCCGGATTTGCTGACGTTGCGCGGACGCGACCTGATCGCGGCCTGTCCGGTCTGCCTCTATGCGGGCTCGCTGGTGCCCGAGGGCGTGCTGGCGCATTGCCCGCCCGGCGCCCGCATCGTCAACACCGCGCCGCTGTCGCTCGACGAGATCATCGCGGAGATCGCTGCCGCGCATGCCGACGGCAAGGATGTTGCTCGCTTGCATTCCGGCGATCTCGCGATCTGGTCGGCGATGGGCGAGCAGCTTCGCCGCCTGCGCGCGCTCGGTATTCCCTACACGGTCACGCCGGGCGTGCCGTCCTTCTCGGCTGCGGCAGCTGCACTGGAGGTCGAGCTGACGCTTCCCGGTCTTGCCCAGACGGTGGTGCTGACGCGCACGCCGGGCCGCGCCAGCGCAATGCCTGAGGGCGAAAAGCTCGCGTCGTTCGCCGCCACCGGTGCGGTGCTCGCGATCCATCTGTCGATCCATCTGCTCGACAAGGTCGTCGCCGAGCTGACGCCGCATTACGGCGCGGATTGCCCGGTCGCCATCGTCTGGCGCGCGAGCTGGCCGGACCAGCGCATCGTTCGCGCCACGCTGGCGACGCTCGATGCCGCCGTCGGCACCGAGATGGAGCGCACGGCACTCATTTTGGTTGGCAAGACGCTTGGAGCGGCGGATTTCGACGAGAGCCGCCTCTATGCCGTCGACTACGACCGCCGCTATCGGCCGGTCGGCGCCGATCCGCGCTTTCCGGAGGCATTGTGATGCCGGCAGG
The DNA here is from genome assembly GCF_004634465.1 of Bradyrhizobium sp. MOS001. Lineage (NCBI taxonomy): Bacteria > Pseudomonadati > Pseudomonadota > Alphaproteobacteria > Hyphomicrobiales > Nitrobacteraceae > Bradyrhizobium > Bradyrhizobium sp. MOS001. The sequence continues at coordinate 57,517 of NZ_SPVJ01000029.1, read as the reverse complement.
GCTCGTCATCTCCGCGCCGGCCTCCGGCGTCGGCAAGACCACGCTGACGCTGGCGCTCGCGCGCGCCTGGCGCAATGGCGGATTGAACGTGCAGTGCTTCAAGAGCGGGCCCGATTATATCGATCCCGCCTTCCATGCCGCTGCGACGGGGCGCGCTTCCGTCAACGTCGATAGCTGGGCGATGGATCGCGGGACGATTGCTCATCTCGTCGGTCGCGGCACTAATGCCGATGTCGTGCTCGCGGAGGGCTCGATGGGCCTGTTCGACGGCGTCGCGGCGCGCGGCGTCTCCGGCACCGGCGCCACCGCCGACATTGCCGAGATGCTGGGCTGGCCGGTGCTGCTGGTGATCGATCCCTCCGGACAGGCGCAGACGGCGGCGGCGATCGCCGCAGGCCTTCGCGACTATCGAGCCGGTGTGCGCCTTGCCGGCGTGGTGCTCAACCGCGTCGCCAGCCCACGGCATGAAGATCTCGTGCGGCGTGCACTCAACGACGCCGGCATCGCCGTGTTCGGCGCGCTGCCGCGTCATGCCGAGATCAGCCTGCCGAAACGGCATCTCGGCCTGGTGCAGGCCGAGGAGCAGGCCGAGATCGGCAAGCTGATCGACGAAGCCGCGCGCTTCGTCGCCGAGCATGTCGATCTCGATGCGGTGCTGCGATCGGCAGCAAGCTGGTCGCCGCAACCGGCGGTAAACGGCATGAACGTGACGCCGCCCGGGCAGCGCATTGCGTTGGCCCGCGATGCCGCGTTCTCCTTCATCTATCCGCACATGCTGGAGGCCTGGCGCGCGGCCGGCGCCGAGATCTCGACATTCTCGCCGCTTGCCGATGAAGCGCCCGACGCGAGCGCCGACGTCTGCTGGCTGCCCGGCGGCTATCCCGAGCTGCACGCGGGGAAGATCGCGGCCAATGCCCGCTTTCGCAGTGGCTTGCGCGCGTTCGCTGACACACGGCCGGTGCACGGCGAATGCGGAGGCTATATGGTGCTGGGAACCGCTCTGACCGACGCCGACGGCATTCGCCATGAGATGACGGGCCTGCTCGGACTGGAGACGAGCTTTGCCAAGCGCCGCATGCATCTCGGCTATCGTCTCGCTGCGCTCGCCGCGCCGATGCCGGGCCATCAGGTCGGTGCGCGCCTGCGCGGTCATGAGTTCCACTATTCGACGATTATCGCGCAGCCCGATACGCCGCTGGCGGTCGTGCACGATGCAACAGGCGCGGTCATCGCCGAGACCGGCTCGCGGCGGGGACAAGCCACCGGCACGTTCTTCCATCTGATCGCGGAGGATCGGTGAGCGGTTTTGTCACTTTCATCTCGGCCGGCCCCGGCGACCCCGAGCTCCTCACGCTCAAAGGCGCCGCGCGGCTGCGCGATGCCGACGTCGTGCTCTATGACGACCTCGCCTCCGGCGCGATCCTCGATCTGGCCCGGCCCGGCGCCAATCTCGTCGCGGTCGGGAAGCGGGCAGGGCGGCCCTCGACCAAGCAGCACCACGTCAACCGCCTGCTGATCGACTACGCCGCGGCCGGCGTCCGTGTGGTGCGGCTGAAATCGGGCGATGCCGGTATCTTTGGCCGGCTCGAGGAGGAGCTGGAGGCGCTGCGCGAAGCCGGCATCGGCTACGAGATCATTCCCGGAATCACCTCGGCCTGTGTCGCCGCCGCGCAAGCCGGCATTCCCCTGACCCGGCGCCACACGTCGCGCCGGGTGCAGTTCGTGACCGGGGCCGATGTCACCGGCGAGCTGCCGCAGAATTTGAACTGGGCGGCGCTGGCGGATCCCGAAGCGACCACCGTGGTCTATATGGGCCGGCGCACCTTTCCGGCGCTTGTCGCAAAATTGATCGAGCACGGCCTCGCGCCGGATACCCCGGCGCTGTTCGCCGAATCCCTCGGTCGTCCCGACGAGCGGCTGGTCCGCACCACCATTGCCGAGCTGGCCGAACAGCTTGCGCGGGGCGGCGCCGCCTCGACGGCTGCCGTGATCCTGTTCGGCGCGCTGGCGGGCGATTATCCGTCATGACCGTCCCGGCCGCCCTTCGCCCCTTGACGCCCGGCTGGCGAAAGGGGCACACAGGAGACGCATGGTGCTCGGGGTGGTGCAAGCCGCCAGAGCATAATCGGGAATGGGGGTGGGCGGACAGTTGCGCCGCCCAAAACCCCAGCCGCCCCCGCGACTGTAAGCGGTGAGGGACTCCGATCAGCCACTGGGCCGCAAGGCCCGGGAAGGCCGGAGAACCCCAGTGAACCGCGAGCCAGGAGACCGGCCGTGCATGTTTTGTGGCCAAGGCCGTCGGGTGTGACGGCAGGAAGGAACTGAACCATGCATATCGAACCCGGAGTTGTATCGGGCGCCAAGCTCGTGTTGAGTTACGCAACCGGCATCGCCGTCGGCGGCGTTGCGCTGAAGCTCGCGGTCGAGACCGTGCGCGAGCAGGGCATCACGTCGTTCGCGGCGCGGACGCTCGCCACCACGGGCCTCGTGTTCGTCTTCTTCGAGATCCTGCCGCACTTCCCGGTCGGCGTCTCCGAGGTGCACTTCATCCTTGGCTCGACCCTGTTCCTGCTGTTTGGGGCGGCGCCCGCGGCCTTCGGCCTTGCGTTCGGACTGTTGTTCCAGGGCATCTTCTTCGAGCCGCCCGATCTGCCGCAATTCGGCATGAACGTCACCACGCTGCTGGTGCCGCTGTTCGGGATCCAGGCGATCGCCGCGCGGATCATTGCCCGCAACACCGCCTATGTCGATCTCAGGTATCGGCAGGCGCTGGCGCTGTCGACCACGTATCAGGCCGGCGTCATCGCCTGGGTTGCGTTCTGGGCGCTCTATGGCTCGGGCTTCGGTGCGACCAACCTCGTCAACATCGCGACCTTCGCGGCCTCCTACGCGCTCGTCATAGTGATCGAGCCGCTGGCCGACCTCGGTGTGCTGGCACTGGCAAAATCGCTGCGTGGCGTCACCGCGCCCGGTCTCGTCACGCCGCGCCTGCACAACGCGGCTTAAGAGACAAAGGGGCGGCCGTCATGGCCGCCCCTGAACGCGCGATGCTCACGCTCTCCCTGATAGGCATCGGTTGCGGCGATCCCGAGCAGCTCACGCGCGCCGCCGTTCAAGCCATCAACGCGGCCGATCTCATCCTGATCCCGCGCAAGGGGACGGCGAAGTCCGATCTCGCAGATCTCAGGCGGACGATCTGCGCGGATGTGCTCACCAATCAAACGACACGCATTGCCGAGTTCGATCTTCCCGTGCGCGATGCCGGTGAAGCGGATTATCACAAGGGCGTGGACGATTGGCACGAGGCCGTGGCCGCGGCCTGGTCGCAGACGATCGCCAGCCATCTCGGTGATGATGGCAAAGTCGCGCTGCTGATCTGGGGCGATCCCTCACTGTATGATTCGTCGCTGCGCATTGCGCGGCGGCTCGATCCCTTGCCTGATATCGACGTCGTGCCCGGCATCACTTCGATCCAGGCGCTGTGCGCGGCGCATGCGCTGCCGCTCAACGACATCGGCGAGCCCTTCCTCGTCACGACGGGGCGCCGCTTGCGCGAGGGTGGCTGGCCGCAGGGCGTCGATACCGTGGTGGTGATGCTCGACGGCGGCACGGCGTTCCAGTCGCTCGATCCTGCGGGGCTGCACATCTGGTGGGGCGCCTATCTCGGCATGCCCGATCAGATCGTCATGTCGGGCGTTCTGGCCGAGATCGCCCCGCACATCGTCGCCGCGCGACAGGATGCGCGCGAACGGCATGGCTGGATCATGGACAGCTACATTCTCAAGCGCCGGCCGTAAGCGAGGCAGCATGCTCCCTGAATGGGTCACCCGGAAATGCCCCGATGTCTCCGCTGTCCACCGCGAGGCGGCGCTCGCGCGTCAGGCGCAACTCACAAAACCGGCCGGCGCGCTCGGCCGGCTGGAGCAGCTTGCGGTCGAGCTTGCGGGCCTCCAGGCGACCGAGCAGCCGCGCGCCGCGCGAGTGCCGATCATCGTCTTCGCCGGCGATCACGGCATCGTCGCGCAGGGCGTGTCGGCCTATCCGCAAGGAGTGACCATCGCGATGATGGCGAATTTTGCCTCGGGCGGTGCCGCGATCTCGGTGCTGGCGCGTGAGCTTGGCTCAAACCTTGAGGTCGTCGACGCCGGTACGCTGGCGCAGGAGGAGATGGCAGGAATCGTCACTGACAAGCCGCGCAGCGGCACGCGCGACTTCAGCGTGGAAGCAGCGCTCCCCCCCACGGAGCTGGCATTCGCCTTCGAAGCCGGTCAGCGCGCAGTCGCGCGCGCAGAAGCCAGCAGGCCCGATCTCCTGATCTTCGGCGAGATGGGCATCGGCAATACCACGACGTCGGCGGCGATTGCGGCGAGCCTGCTCGGCATCAGTGCCGAGGAGATCGCGGGCTGCGGTACCGGCGTCGACGCGGCCGGCCGCGCGCACAAGGCGCGCGTGATCGACGCTGCGATCGCGCGTTACGGCGTTGCGGGCGCTTCGCCGGAACAAATTCTGTGCGCGGTCGGCGGCCTCGAGATCGCGGCGATTTGCGGCGCCATCATTGCTGCTGCGCAAGCCCGCATTCCCGTGTTGATCGATGGCTTCATCGTATCCGTGGCAGCGCTGGCGGCGGTGCGGCTGAACCCGTCGTGCCAGCCATTCCTGCTGCCGTCGCATCAATCGGCGGAGCAGGGACATCGGCTGGTGCTGCGTGCGCTGAACGTGCAGCCGTTGATCAGCCTCGATCTCAGGCTCGGCGAAGGATCGGGGGCGGCCATCGCGCTGCCGCTGGTGCGGCTCGCGTGCAGCCTTCACAACGGCATGGCGACCTTCGCGCAGGCCAACGTGCCGGATCGCCCGGCCTGATCTAGCTCAAGCCGCGCGCTGATTGACCGCGACGACGCGCCAGCCGGTGGCGAGCCGGTCGATCCGGGTCAGTGACAACGGATCGATCACGAAGCGCAGGGCCGCTTGTGGTGTCAGATCCAGCGCAATGCAGAGCGCGGCGCGGATGGTGCCGGAGTGAACGACGAGCGTTGCCGAGCCGGCGCCGATTTGCGCGAGACCCAGCCGGACACGCGCGACCTGATCCTCAAAACTTTCGCCGCCCGGCGGCCGACCGTGCGCCGGATCGCTCCAGAACTGCGCATAGGTCTCCCCGCCGGTCGCAGCGAGTTCGTCATGCCGCCGGCCGGTCCAGTCGCCAAAATCCTGCTCGCCAAATTCGGGCACCAACGCGGGTTCGAGTCCCAGCGCGCGCGCCGTCTCAACCGTACGTCGCGCCGGGCTCACCAAGCTCGCAGCATCTGGCGGAAGCCTCTGCCGCAACGCCTCCAGTTGCACGCGATCGCCGAGATCGGCGGGCGCGTCGGCCGCGTGGATCGTCCCTTTGACGCCGTCGACGGGCGCATGCCGTATCAGCCAGAGGAAGGTCTCGCCTTCCATGCCTATCTCCAAGGAAGTTGGTCGCTGTGGTAATAACGTCGCAGCGGCACATTGACTCTGTCTTGTCGGTAATCCTAGATGGCTTTGACGGTTTCCCCGAGTGGGGATGAAAAGGGAATGCGGTGCGGGGATTTTGTCCCCAATGCCGCGGCTGCCCCCGCAACTGTAAGCGGCGAATCTTGCGTCACGAGCCACTGGGTATCTCGGTCCCGGGAAGGCGATGCAAGGTACTGACCCGCGAGCCAGGAGACCTGCCGTCAGCCGTGGTCACACGCGAAGATGTCGGTCGGGGAGTACAGACATTCGGCTTCATCGGAAGGCTCAAAGGCCGGAGGTGGGACCTGGTTCGCTGTGACGTGCCACTGACGTCATACCGAGGTCCCGAACTGTGTCTTCCATTCGTCTTGTACGACCGCGTTGCTTCCTGCTCGCTTCCGCCGCGCTTACTTCATTTGCAGTCGCCGATCTGCCCGCAGCGCTGGCGCAGCAGGCCCGCGAGCCGCTGCCGCCGGTCGAGGTGTCGCCCGCCCAATCCCGCAAACCGGCAAAGCCGGCGGCCCGGGACGCGCAGAGCCCACGCCGCGCGGCATCGCGCAGGCCAGCGGCCGCATCGGCCGCGGCCAAGCCCGTCGTGCCGACCGCGGCGGCGCAGACGCCGCTCAACACCAATGTGGTTGCCGAGAGCGCCTCGCGCCTCGGCCTGACCGTGCAGGAGACACCCGCGACCGTCGAAGTCATCTCGGCCGAGACCATGCGGGAGCAGGGCTATCGCACCGTGTCGGAGGTTGCGCAGGGCGCGGTCGGTGTCACCTCCGGCGACAATCCGGCCGAGCCCGCGGCTTTCTCCATGCGTGGCTTCACCAACAGCCAGATCAACATGCTCTACAACGGCATCAAGATCGGTCCGCAGAACATGACCTCGCGGATCACGGATACGGCCAATCTCGCAGCCGTGGAATTTTTGAAAGGTCCGGCCTCGCTGATGTCGGGCGAAGGTGCCGCCGGTGGCGCAATCAACTTGATCACGAAGCAGCCACACACCGGACCGATCCGGAATGAAGCTGACTTTTCCTGGGACTCGCTCAACTCGTTCGGCGTCCATTACGGCTCGGGCGGCAGCACCAACGTGCAGGGGCTCGACTACCGCTTCGACATCAGCCGCGCCTCGCTCAATGGCTTTGCCGACGACACCAATACCAAGACGTTGGATGTGTCTGGCCAGCTCAATTACCGCATCTCCGACAGCCTCAAGATCTGGGGCGCGATCGAGTACCGGGAAGATCGCTCGAAGGCCTATTGGGGCGCACCGCTGGTACCGATCGCCTTCAGCGGCTCGCATGCGACGAGCGGCATTGTTTCGGGCAATTACGTCTCGAACTTCAACAAAACGAATCTCGGTGCGATCACGATCGACGATCGTACCTTCAACACCAATTACAACGTTCTCGACAACCGCAACGTGGCACAAGAGGTGTGGCTGCGCGGCGGCTTCGAACTGAAGCTGGCGCCTGACCTGACGCTGAAGAGCCAAGCCTATGCCTATGGCGCGGAGCGTACCTGGTTCAACAACGAGATCGAGGCTTTCAATGCCAGTACGGGCCTGCCCAACTCGAACATGGTCGATCGCGAGCGCTTCTATGTTGCACATAGCCAACGCCTTGTCGGCAACATTACCGACCTGATTTGGGACGCTAATATCGCAGGCTTCGACAACCGCCTGGTCACGACACTTTCGTCCAGCTATCTCGATTTCGTCAGGCCAGGCGCGGCCAACTTCCCGGACGATTACGTCTCGCTCGTCAATCCCGACCGTGGCCTTTACGGCCTGCTCACGACGCAGCAGCAGACCGCGCGCATCGACAACGAGGCGCTGTCGTTCGAGGACCGGGTGAAGCTCACGCGAACCTTCGCGCTGGTCGGCGGCCTTCGCGTCGAGCATATCGGGCTTGACCGCAACTCGACCGACGCCGCCGGGCTGGAAAAGGCGAGCTTCCCGTTCTCGAAGTCCTGGGTCCCGACGACGGGGCGTATCGGCTACACCTGGGACGCCGTGCCCGGCCTGACCTTCTTCAGCCAGTACGCGACCGGCGCGGACGTCTCGGCCAACAACATCTTCCTGCTTGGGCCAGCCCAGCCGCTCGACCTGACGACCTCGCGCACCTATGAGACGGGCGTCAAGCATCTGTTGTGGAACAACAGGGCGGAATGGTCGTTCTCGGCCTACGATATCGAGCGCAAGAACGTCTATGCGGCGGCTGGCGGCATGCAGCTCAACATCGCGGGACGGCAGGAGTCGAAGGGCGTCGAGCTCGCCGCGGCCGTACGCCCGATCGATCCCCTGCGGCTCTGGGGCAACATCGCCTATGTCGATGCACGCTATGCCGACTACAATTTTGCCGGTGGTTCGTTCTCCGGCAACACGCCGCCGAACGTGCCGCGTGTCGTGGCCAATGCCGGTGCGTCGTACCGGTTCTTCACGCCCTGGCCGGTGGAGCTCGGCATCACGGGCCGCTATGTCGGCGACCGCTACAACACCGATGCCAACGTCGTGACGATGAAGGCCTACACCGTCGCCGACGTCTACGCCTTCGTCGACATCCCGAAGACGGTGTTCAACGCGGTCGACCAGGCCCGTCTGGGCTTCCGCGTGCGCAACATCACCGACAAGCGCTACGCGATCTGGGGCGATCCGTTCTATCCCGACCAGATCCTGCTCGGTGCGCCCAGGACCTATGAGCTCTCGGCCGCGTTCAAATGGTAGGGCGCTGACCACATGATGAACGCGATCGTGCTGCTGCATCGCTGGCTCGGGATCGCGTTCTGCCTGCTGTTCGCGATGTGGTTCGCGAGCGGAATCGTGATGCACTTCGTCCCGTTTCCGTCATTGACGGAAGCGGAACGTTTTTCCGGGCTCGCGCCGGTGGCTGGCGGAGAGGTGAGGATTGCGGTCGCGGATGCCGTCGCCGCGAGCGGGATAGCGGACGCCACGCGCGTTCGCCTGGTCCAGCGGAGCGACGGGCCGGTTTATGTCGTGTCGGACCCATCGCGTGTGGCCGCGATCCATGCCTCCGACGGACGGGATGCATCGGTGACGTCGGCCGACGTCGCGGTCGGTATCGCGCGGGATCATGCCCGGCAACGCGGGCTCGATGCCGCGCGGGCGGCGATGATTTCGGGCGCGGATTATGATCAATGGAGCGTGCCGAACGGCTTTGATCGACACCGGCCTCTGTTGCGCGTCGCTCTTGGCGATGCGGCCGGAACCGAGGTCTATGTCTCCTCGCGCACCGGCGAAGTCGTGCTGGATACGACCCGCAGCGAGCGCGGGTGGAATTGGGCCGGCAGCGTCCTGCACTGGATCTATCCGACAGTCCTGAGGAGCAACTGGTCCCTTTGGGATCAGGTGGTCTCGACATTGTCGCTGGTGGCCTTTATCGCCGCGACGCTCGGCGCGGTGCTCGGAATTATTAGGATCAGGATTCGAGGGCGTCGGGTCTCGTCGCCTTATCGCGGCTGGCACGCACTGCATCACATCATTGGTCTCGTCGCGACCGTTTTCGTGCTGACCTGGAGTTTCAGTGGCTGGCTCTCGATGGATCACGGCCGGCTGTTCTCGCGCGGGGAGCTGACCCCGACCGAAGCGGGCGTGGTGTATGCCGCGCCTGACTGGACGACGGCCCCATCGTTCGGTCAGCCGTCGGCTCGCGAAGTCGAATGGTTCGCCGTCAACGGTGTTGTCTACCGGCGCGACCGGACCGGCCTCGCCAGTCAGACCTTGACCAAAGCGGGGGAGGCGATCCGCAGCCGGCAGGTGGCATTCCTCGGCGAGAAGGATGTCCATGACCTGACGACGCGCCTTGCGCCGGGCTGTGGCGACTCGTCCGTTCTTGCCGACAATGACGATTATCCCGCGTACTCCGTTGTCCCCGGAGCGCCCGTCTATCGCTCCCGATGCGGCGACCTCTGGTTCGACATCGACGGTGCCGACGGCCGCGTGCTGCAAAGACTGGATGCCTCACGGCGCGCCTATCGCTGGTTCTATAGCGCGCTTCACACGCTCGATTTTCCCGTTCTCATGGCGCATCCGCGTCTGCGCGATATCCTGGTCGTCGGGCTCTGCTTGCTCGGGCTGGCATTTTCCGTCACCGGCATCGTGATCGGCTGGCGGCGCTTGCGGTCGACCTTCGCGGCTTGAGCTGCGTATCGAACAAATCATATGCGCCATGCAGATTGCGGGTTGCGCGGGCGATGGCAGGCGCGGATGATCGTCCGAGGGGGCGCAGCGGTGCGCTCTCTCAATGGGGCGATCGTGATCGATGTCAATTCAGCGCAAGCGCCTCGGCATGATGACCCCGTCGTCCAACTCGGTGCTGGAGCCCGTCACCAGTTCCATGCTGCATGGCGTGGCCGGCGTCACCGCTCATTTCTCGCGCTTCCGCGTTACCGAGATCGCGCTCGATGCCGCGGCGCTGAACCAGTTCGATGCCTCGGTGATGCTGCCGGCGGCGGATCTGCTGGCGGACGCCAGGGTCGATGCCATTGCCTGGAACGGCACGTCGGCAAGCTGGCTCGGTATCGGCCGCGACCGGAGCCTGTGCGAAGCGATCGCGGCGCGGACCGATATCCCGGCGACGACCTCCACGCTCGCCTGCATCGACGCCGTCCGCGCGCTCGGCGCCGGACGCGTCGGCCTGGTCTCCCCCTATACGGACGACGTGCAACGGCGTATCGGCGATGTCTGGGCCGAGGAGGGGATCGCCCCTCACGCCGAGCGGCATCTCGGCCTGCGCGATAACTTTTCCTTCGGTGAGGTCACGCCCGCGACGATCGCCGACATGATCCGCGCGGTCGCGGCGGACGGTGCCGATGCCGTCGTCATTCTCTGCACCAATCTCGACGGCGCCGCGCTGGCTGCCTCGCTCGAACGGGAGTTGGGTATCGCCGTGCTGGACTCGGTCGCGGTCACGCTCTGGCGGACACTCGAACTCGCCGGCGGCGACATCGCGGCCCTTGCGGCGTGGGGCCGGATCTTCCAGACATCAGCGATCATCAACTGACGGAGCCCTCCTGTGACGCAGCTCGATCTCGCCATTCGCGGCGGCACCATCGTGACGGCCAGCGACGAGTTTCGCGCCGATATCGGCATTCGCGACGGACGCATCGTCAGCATCGCCGACCGCATTGAAGGTGCGGCGCGCGAGATCGACGCGACAGGTCTGCTGGCGCTGCCGGGCGGGATCGACAGCCACGTCCACATCTCCCAGGCCTCCGGCCCCGACGTGGTGATGGCCGACGATTTTGCTTCGGCAACGCGCGCCGCGGCGGCCGGCGGCAACACCATGGTGCTGCCCTTCGCGCTCCAGGAGAAGGGCACGTCGCTGCGCACCTGCGTCGAGAACTACCGCAAGCTCGCCGAGGGCGAATGCTACATCGATACCGCCTTCCACCTCATCATCTCCGACCCCACCGCAGTCGTACTCGGGCAGGAGCTGCCGGCTCTCGTCAAGGATGGCTACACCTCGTTCAAGGTGTTCATGACTTATGACGACCTCGTGCTCAGCGACAAGCAGCTGCTGGAAGTGTTCGACGTCGCGCGCCGCGAGGAGGCGCTGGTCATGGTCCATTGCGAGGGTTACGACGCGATCCGCTTCCTCACCGCGAAGCTCGAACGCGAGGGCCATATCGCGCCCTATTATCACGGCACCTCGCGGCCGCAGGCCGTCGAGCGCGAGGCGACGCATCGCGCCATCAGCCATGCCGAGGTGATCGGCGTCCCCATCATGATCGTGCACGTCTCCGGGCGCGAGGCGATGGAGCAGGTGCGCTGGGCCCAGCAGCGCGGACTGCCGGTGCATGCCGAGACCTGTCCGCAGTACATCACGCTGACGGCCGACGACATGAAAGGCCTGAACATGGACATGTCAGGCGCAAAGTATGTCTGCTCGCCGCCGCCGCGCGATGCCGAAAGCCAGCAGGCGATATGGGAAGGGATCACCACCGGCGTGTTCCAGACCTTCTCGTCCGATCACTGCCCGTTCCGCTACGACGACCCCAAGGGCAAGCTGACGCCGAATTCCCGCACCTCGTTCCGCTGGGTGCCGAACGGCATCCCCGGCGTCGAGACCCGGTTGCCGATCCTGTTCTCCGAGGGCGTGTCGAAAGGGCGTATCAGCTTGCAGAAATTCGTCGAGCTGACTGCGACCAATCATGCGCGGATCTACGGGCTCTATCCGCGCAAGGGCTCGATCGGCGTCGGCTTCGACGCCGATATCGCGCTGTGGGACCCGAAGCTGACAAAGACGATTCAGCAGGCCGATTTGCACCATGGCTCCGACTATACGCCGTGGGAAGGCTTTGACGTCACCGGCTGGCCCGTCACCACCATCGCGCGGGGCCGCGTGGTGTACGAGCAGGGCAAGATCGTCGGCGACAAGGGCGCGGGCGAGGTGCTCAGCCGCGGCAAGTCGAGCCTGGTGTGACGGAAAAATAATTGCATCGGGACGACGCCATGTCGTCCGTTGCGCATACCATCCTCGCGCTGCTGCGACATCATTGATCCCTTTTCGCCGGCCGCCTTTCGGTGTAGCTCTGCGCCCACTTATGAGGCGACCGGACGCCAATGCTGATCGCCGCCGAAATCATGCAGGAGACACCAGGGATGTACCCGAAAGTTCAGATGTTCATCGCCGGCGAGTGGACCGACGGCACTTCCGGCAAGTCGGAGGACATCCTCAACCCCGCCACCGGCCAGCCGATCGGCAAGACCCCGCACGCCTCGCGCCAGGACCTCGACCGCGCGCTGGAGGCCGCCAAGGCCGGCTTCGAGATCTGGCGCAAGACCTCGCCGTTCGACCGCTACAAGCTGATGCGCAAGGCCGCCGACATCATCCGCTCGCGCGCCGCCGAGATCGCGCCTGTCATGACCATGGAGCAGGGCAAGCCGGTCGTGGAAGCGCAGGGCGAGACCATGCTCGCCGGCGACCTCATCGACTGGTTCTCGGAAGAAGCCCGCCGCGCCTATGGCCGCATCGTGCCGCCGCGGATGGGCAACGTCTCCCAGCTCGTGACCAAGGAGCCGGTCGGCCCGGTCGCCGCGTTCACGCCCTGGAATTTCCCGATCAACCAGGCGGTCCGCAAGATCTCGGCCGCGCTCGCCGCCGGCTGCTCGATCATCGTCAAGGGCCCGGAAGAAACCCCGGCAAGCTGCATGGAGCTGGTGCGCGCCTATGCCGACGCGGGCATTCCGGCCGGCGTCGTCCAGCTGGTGTTCGGCGTGCCGTCGGAAGTGTCCGAATATCTCATTCCGCACCCGATCATCCGCAAGATCAGTTTCACGGGCTCGACCGCGGTCGGCAAGCATCTGGCCGCACTCGCGGGCCTGCACATGAAGCGCGTCACCATGGAGCTCGGCGGCCACGCGCCGGCGATCGTGTTCGCGGACGCGGACCTCGACAACGCCGCCAAGATTCTCTCGGCCAACAAGTTCCGCAATGCCGGCCAGGTCTGCGTCTCGCCGACGCGCTTCCTGGTGCATGAGAGCGTGTATCAGCCCTTCGTCGACAAGTTCGTCGCCGCGGCCAAGAGCCTGAAGGTCGGCAACGGCCTCGACAAGGACACCCGCATGGGTCCGCTGGCGAACCCGCGACGCGTCGACGCGATGGAGGGTCTGGTCTCCGACGCTGTGCAGCGCGGGGCCAAGGTGCAGGCCGGTGGCAAGCGCATCGGCAACGAAGGCTTCTTCTTCGAGCCGACTGTGATCACCGACGTGCCGCGCGATGCCCGCATCATGAACGAGGAGCCGTTCGGACCGCTTGCGCCGATCACCTCCTTCCGCAGCTATGACGAGGTGGTGGCCGAGGCGAACCGTCTGCCTTACGGCCTTGCGGCCTATGCCTACACGACCTCGACCAAGACGATGCAGGCGATCGGCTCCGATATCGAGAGCGGCATGGTGTCGATCAACCACCATGGCCTCGCGCTGCCGGAAGTGCCGTTCGGCGGCATCAAGGATTCCGGCTACGGCTCCGAAGGCGGCCTCGAGGCGATCGAGGGTTACCTGAACACGAAGTTCGTGACCCAGGCGAGCGCGTAAGGAAGAGTCGCGTTGTCATTCCGGGGCGCGCGAAGCGCGAACCCGGAATCCATCGCGCCGCGCGTAAAGAGGGAAAATGGATTCCGGGCTCGCGCCAAGCGGCGCGCCCCGGAATGACGGTGGATAGGACCTGCGTTGCCTGACGGGCGAGACATGGACAAGAGCCGTCACCCGAGCAAGCGCGTGTCCCTTGCCGGGATGCATATCGACCGGAATTCGGCGGTGCCGCTGCATCTGCAGATCGCGGCGCACATCCGCGATGGCATTTTGCGTGGCGTCTTTCCGGCCGGAACGCAATTTCTGGGATCCCGCGATATCGCGCGCGAACTGGGCTGCTCGCGCACGGTAGTGCTGACCGCCTGGGATCTGCTCTACGCCGAGGGCTATCTTGAATCGACGCCGCGTGGCAGCGTCATGGTGGCCGCCGTTGCAGCCCCGCATGCGGAGCCTCCGTCCACTACGTCGCCTGCGAGCAAGCCTGCCCACATGTCGGAGCGTTGGCGATCGCTGCTTGGTTTGGATTACGAGACCAATTGGCCGTCTGTGTTCGCGCCCGGCGCACCCGACGTCTCGATCTTCCCATTCAAGGAATGGTCGCGCCTGCTGCGCCAGACCTGGCTAAATCCCAGAGAGCAGGAGTGTCTCGATCTTCCCTCGGAAGGCCACCCGCGCTTGCGGAGCGAGATCGCGAACTTCCTCGGCTCGGTGCGCGGGCTCGTCTGCTCGCCGGAAGAGGTCGTCGTCACCTCAGGCACATCGGGCGCGCTTGATTTCTGCAGCCGGATGATCCTCGATCCCGGCGACGAGGTGTGGGTCGAGGAGCCCGGCTTCGTCGAGGCGCGCTGGGCGCTCACGGCTGCGGGTGCGAAGCTCGTTCCAATTCCGGTCGATGACAAGGGCCTCGTCGTCTCCGAAGGAATCCGGCGCGCACCGGGTGCGAAGCTGATCGTGGTGACGCCGTCGCATCAATATCCGCTCGGCGTCAGCATGGGGCTGGAGCGGCGGCTCGAGCTGCTCGATTGGGCCAACAAGAACGACGTCTGGGTGATCGAGGACGATTACAATTCCGAGTTCAGGCACCAGGACAGCATGATCGCCTCGCTGCGCTCGCTCGATCGCGAGGGGCGGGTAATCTATTTCGGCACGTTCTCGAAGATCATGATGCCGAATTTGCGGCTCGGCTACATCGTCGCCAACAGGCATTTCATCGAAGGCTTTTCCAAGGGCCGCGCGCGCATCGATGTGCACACCTCCGGCATCGGTCAGCTCGCGCTGGCCGAGTTCATGCGGGAAGGGCACCTGCTGCGGCATCTGCGCGGGATGCGGCGGATTTACGCCGCGCGCCGGAAGGCACTGATCGATGCGATCGCAGCGCTGATGCCTGACGATCTCACCGTATCCTCCGCCGTCACCGGATTGCATCTGGTGGCGCTGTTCACTGAAGCGATGCAGGCACGCATGAGCGACCGAGAAGCGGCCGCGGTCCTGAAGCAGGCCGGCATCCACGTCCAGCCGCTCTCGCAAAACTTTCTGGAGCAGCCGACGCGGCAGGGCCTGGTGTTCGGCTACGGGCGGCTGCGGGTCGAGGACGCCGCGCCGCTGCTTGCGAGAATCGCGGCTCGCATCGGCAGCGGTCGCCGCAACGCACCATCCGACCCGGCAATATCCTCTCTTACTGTTCGTACAATAAAGAGAAGCTGAGCCGACCGTCGTGCATAGCTCGTAGGCATGCGGCTTTCCCGCAACGCCGTTCAATCGCCTGGAAATTAGACAGACGTTTTTGAGTGCTCCGATTGCAGTGCAGCGGGCGTCACGATTTGCGTGGAGAAATCCTTGGTGCGCTGCACGTTTGTCGCATGGAACGGTTCGCGTTCGTGTGCTCTCTGCGCGGGCATGGCTGCACCAAAACGTGCAGCCGGTGTTGCACCGCGTGATGCCGGTCCTGCGCTGGTCTAGCGGTTTGCGACAACTCTGGCCCTATCCCGAGCCCATCGCTCTGTCGCACGCTCGCAGGCGGTGGCATGACAGGGGATGATGATGAGCGCTCTCGGTTTGGCATTGGACGTTGCGATGGACGGCAAGCACCCGGCGTCCGGTTCGGACGTCATCCGTAACTGACCCCGCACATGAGCTCCTCCGAAAATCACTGGGAAGTCGGCACCGATATCGGCGGCACCTTCACCGACATCATCGCCATCCGGCGCGGCTCCGCGGAGGCGCGGATCGCAAAGGTGCCGTCGCGCCCCGACGCGCCGGTTCAGGCGATGCTGGAGGCGATCGAGGCGGTGGGCCTGCGCAAGAGGGAGGTCAAGCGCTTCGTGCACGGCACCACGCGCGTCACCAACGCCATCGTCGAGAACCGGCTGCCGAAGGTCGCGCTGGTCGCGACCGAAGGGTTCGCCGATGTGCTGGAGATCGCGCGCTATCGCCGCCGCGATCTCTATCGTCTCGACATTCCGCCGAAATCGCCGCCGCTGGTGCCGCCCGAACGATGTTTTGGGCTCGCCGAGCGCCTCGATCACGAGGGCCGGGTGCTGAAGGCGCTGGATGAGACCGAGATCGGGCGCCTGGTGGCCTGGCTGAAGCAGACCGGCGTACAGAGCGTCGCCGTGGCGCTGCTTCACGCCTATGCCAATCCCGTCCACGAAAAGATGCTGGGCGAGCGCCTCAGGGGCGTCGTCGCCCACGTCTCGCTGTCGCATGAGGTCAATCCCGAGGCGCGCGAATACGAACGGACGTCGGCGACCGTGTTCAACGCGGCCGCGATGCCGATTGCGGTGGAATATCTCAGCGAGCTGGAGCAGCGGCTGCCGATCGGGCCCGGCTTGCAGGTGTTTCATTCGGCCGGAGCCATGGTCCCGATCTCGGCCGTGAAGCGGCGGCCGCTGGTGATGGCGATGTCGGGGCCGGCGGCCGGTGTCTCCGCATCGGTCAGTATCGCGCGCCAGCTCGGCACATCGCGCATGCTCACCTTCGACATGGGCGGCACCACGACGGACGTCTGCCTGATCGTCGACGGGCAGGCCGAGATGACCGACGGCCGCATGCTCGGCGACAAGCCGCTGCGTCAGCCGATGCTTGCGGTCCATTCCATCGGGGCCGGCGGCGGATCGATCGTGCGAAACGGTCCCGGCGGCCTGACGGTCGGGCCGGAGAGCGCCGGCTCCGAGCCGGGGCCGGCGTGCTATGGCCGCGGCGGCCTTGAGCCGACCATCACCGACGCCAATGCCGTGCTCGGCTATCTCAACCCCGAGACCAAGCTTGGCGACCGCATCGACATCGACATCAAGGCCGCGGAACGCGTCATCGACCCGATCGCGCGCACCCTGGGGATGAGCCTGACCGAAACAGCACTCGGCATCATCAAGGTCGCCAACGCGACGATGGCCCGTGCGCTCCGCCGCGTCACGGTCGAGCGCGGTATCGATGGCCGCGACTGCACGCTGCTCGCCTTCGGCGGCGGCGGCCCGATGCATGCCGCAGGCCTTGCCGATCTCTACGGGATTGCAGAGGTCGTGGTGCCGAGCGCATCGAGCGCGTTCTCCGCGCTGGGCTGTCTCACAGCCGATTTCAGCTTCCTTCAGCAGCAGACTCTTCGCGCTGCTCTCGACGGCATCGATCTCGCCCGGGTGTCGGAGCGGATCGGGACGCTGATGGACGATGCTTCGGCGCCGCTGATCGCCAACGGCGTTGCGAGGGCCGAGATCCAGGTCGAGCTTGTGGCGCTGATGCGCTACGCGGCGCAGAATGATGCCATTCCGGTGCCGTTCACGTTGCCGCTCGACGTGACCAAGCTGAAGAAGGACTTTCTGGCGCGGCATCACGAGCTGTTCGGCTATGCGACCAGCGAGAGCTGCGTCATCGAATCCGTGCGTGTGCAGGCGCGGCGCCCGTCGACGACGGTGGTGAGCCGGCCGGCGACTGCGGTGAGGGCGGTGTCGTCGGGCAAGCGAGCCTGCTCATTCGATGGCCTCCACGATATCCCGACCGCGATCATCGATCGCGCCAAATTGACCGATGTCGTCAGCGGCCCCGCGATCATCGAGGACGCATGGTCAACGGTGGTGGTCCCGCCCGGCTGGCAAGCACAACCCGACGCCGCCGGCAACCTGTTCCTGACGCGGAGGGCGGCATGAAGCTCGATCCGTTCGTCGTCGAGGTTATCAGGCACGGGCTCTCGGCCGCGGCCGAGGAAATGAGCCTGGTGATGACGCGCTCGACGCGCTCGCCGCTGCTGCGCGAGGCCGGCGATCTGTCGTCCGCGATCACGGATGGCCGCGGCGGCCTGGTCGGGCAGGGCCGCGACATCCCGATCCATCTCGGCGCGATGGCCTACACGATCCCGGAACTCCTGAAGGTCGTGCCGGTCGAGACCCTGAATGACGGCGACGTGCTGATCTACAATGTCGGCGCACTCGGCGGCAATCATCTCAACGACGTCAAGGTCGTGCGTCCCGTCTTCGTCGACGGCGAGATCGTGGCCTTTGCGGTGAGCCTGGCGCACTGGCCCGACATCGGCGGCACCTGGCCGGGCAGCTATTTTGCGAAGGCGATCGACACTTTTCAGGAGGCGATGCGGATTCCGCCGGTGCTGATCGCCACGTCAGCCGGCGTCAACACGCCGATCGTGCAGCTGCTCAAGGCCAACGTCCGCGATCCTGAGTCCTGCGAGGGCGATCTGCTCGCCCAGATAGCCGCGACCAAGGCCGGCGAGAAGCGCATCGTCGAGCTTTGCCGCGAGCACGGCAAGGCGGTGTTCATGGCGACGCAGTCGCGCCTGCACGATCTCTCCGAGATCGAGATGCGGGAGGCGCTCCGCGACCTGCCGGATGGCGTCTACGAGGGCGAAGACTATCTCGACGACGGCAGCGTCAACAACGCGCCTGCGCGCATCCATGTGAAAATCACCATTCGCGGCGACGAGGCGACCTTCGACCTCTCCGGAAGCTGCGACCGCGTCTCGAACTTCTGCAACACGACGCCGTTCATGGCGCGCTCGGCGGTCGCCTATGCGGCACGCATCATGAGTGGGCGCGACATGCATCAGAATGCGGGCGCGCTCCGGCCTTTGACCATCATCACACGTCCGGGCTCAATCCTGGAGCCGGGCTGGATGGCGTCCGTTGCCGCCGGCAACCACGAGACGTCCATGCGCATCGTCGATGCGATTTTTCGCGCGATGCAGGACACCATTCCCGAGCGTCTGTCGGCCGGTGGCGCGACCACGGCGGGCGTGCTGTTTTTTGCCGAGCCGCGGCAGAACGGCTCGTGGAAGATGCTCTACGAGGTCCACGGTGGTGGTGAGGGCGCGCGGCATGATCGGGCCGGCATGTCGGCGACGCGCGTGCATCTCTCCAATACGTCGAACACGCCGGTGGAGGTGATCGAGGCGAGCTACGCGATCCGCCTGGAGCAGCAGGCCATTCGCCGGCAGTCCGGCGGCGCGGGGGCGCATCGCGGCGGTGACGGCTCGGTTCGCACCTATCGCATCCTCGCGCCTTCGATGCACCTGACCACCTGCATCGAGCGCATGGTGATTGCGCCGTTCGGCATGCAGGGCGGCGAATCCGGCAAGGCCTGCCGCATCTCGCTTGTCAGGCAGGGCGCGAACGTCGCGATCGACGGAAAATCGAACCTGGTGTTGCAGCAAGACGATCTCGTCACGATCGAGATGTGCGGCGGCGGCGGCTACGGCGCCGCGGCCGCGGAGTGAGGGGATTGCGATGAGCAGATTGTTGCGAACGGGTCTGAACGCAGGCGAAGCCGCGCCGATGGCCGTCGTCGGCGGCGAGGGCGTCTATTTTCACCTGTCCGATGGCCGCAAGCTGATCGACGGCAGCAACACCGGCGGTGGCCTCGGCCACCGCCATCCCGCGATGGTCGAGGCGATCCGCCGCGCGGCCGATACGCCGGTCGTGAACGAAGGTTGGACCTGGGTTGGCCGCGAGCAGGCTGCCGACGACCTGATGGCGACCGCGTTCAAGGGCGAAGAGGGTTGGGTCGGCGCGGTGCGCTTCTGCATCAGCGGCAGCGAGGCCAACGACATGGCGCTGTCGCTCTGCCAGGCGCTGACGCAGCGGCCGGCGCTGGCGACGCGCGAGCGCGCCTATCACGGCATCACCGGCCTGTCGCGCAGCATGACGGTGCAGCCGCAATGGCACGGTGGCCTCGCGGTGCACGCAGGCGGCTCGAAGCTGCCGGCGCCGATGGCGCCGGTGCGGATTCTCCCGGCGCCGGATGGCGCGATCTATGGCGCGCCGATCAACAATACGCCGCCTAGCGAATATCTGGCTGATGCCACGCGTCTGCTCTCGGACACGGCGGCGACCATCATCGACTACACCCAGGGCGGGATCTACTACGACGGTGCCTATCAGGACGAGCTGGGCCGCTGCGCGCGGCAGGCAGGTTCCTACTGGATCGCGGACGAGGTCGTCACCGGCGCTGGCCGCGCAGGCCGCTGGTTCGCCTTCCAGGGCGCGGAGAGCCGCCCCGATATCGTGACGCTCGGAAAATCGCTCGGCGGCGGTGCGGCGGCAGTCGCGGCGGTCGTGGTGTCGAAAGACATCGTCGAGCGGCTCAAGGGCACGAGCTGGCAGAATTACGGCACGCTGCGCGGCCATCCGATCAGCATGGCTGCCGTCAGCGCTTACCTGAAGGTCGTCAACGAAGAGAAAATCCTGGAGCGCGTAGCGAGCCTGGAAAAGCTGTTCACCCGCCGCCTGCTCGCGATCGCGCAAAAGCATCCGAGCGTGCAGCGCGTGGCGGGGCAGGGGCTGCACTGGACGGTGGAGCTGCACGGTCCGGATTGGCGCTCCTGGCATGCCGACACCACCGAGGTGCCGATCGCCTCGCGTGTCGCAGAGCGGGCGTTGGAGGCGGGTGCCGTGATCGGCACCAGCGGTGAGCAGACCTCGCTGTTCCTGGCGCCGCCGCTGGTCATCTCCGAGCATGAGGCCGAACTGCTTTTGGATGCGCTCGACCACGGCCTCGATATCGCAGACGAGGAGCACGGGTGAGCGCAGACCTCGCAACACCTCATCGCTCGCCAGCCTGGCTGGCGGACGAGCCTTGGCATCTCGCGATGCCGGAGGGCACGCTGTACGACGCGCTGGCACGCGCGGCGACGGATCAGCCGTCGCACCCGGCGACGGTGTTTTATGGTGCGAGCCTGAGCTATGCCGAGCTACGCGAGCGGGTCGATGCCTTAGCCGGCTTCCTGCAGAAGGTCTGCGGTGTGAAGCGCGGCGACTGCGTCATGATCGCGCTGCAAAACTCGCCGCAATATGTCATCGCCTACTACGCGGTGACGCGGGCGGATGCCGTGATCGTGCCCGTCAATCCCATGAACAAGACGGTCGAGATCGCGTATCTCGCCGAGGACAGCGGCGCCAAGGTCGCGATCATCGGAAGCGAATTGAGCGAAATATTCGCGCCGCTGGTGGGCGAAGCCATCTCCCATACGATCGTCGCACAATATCGCGACGAAGTGCCGGCCGCCACGCCCTATACGCTGCCTTCATGCATCACCGAGGCGCCGTCGAAGATACCGTCGTCGCCAGGCCGGCATTCCTGGTCATCTGCGATCGCGCAAGGTTTGCAGCCAGGCGCAATGACCGCGGGGCCGGATGATCTCATGATCCTGCCCTATACGTCGGGGACGACAGGCAAGCCCAAGGCCTGCATGCATACCCATCGCAGCGCGCTGTTCACCGCCGTCCTGCAGGCACGCTGGTATGGACTCGACGGCAGCGACGTGATGACCGGCTTCATGCCGCTGTTCCATGTCGCGGGCATGCAGGGCTCGATGAATGCCGCGGTGGTGACAGGCGCCACGCTGCTGTTGATGGCGCGCTGGGACAAGGATCTGCTGCCGGATCTGTTCGAGACCTACGGCGTCACGTTCTGGAACGCCGCGCCGACCATGATCGTGGACGTGCTCGCAAGCGTCCGGTTCCGCGATCGGTGCTTTGCAAAACTCAAGGTGCTGACCGGAGGTGGTGCGGCAATGCCGACCGCGGTGGCCGAACGGCTCAAAGGCCGCTTCGGCCTCGATTTCGTCGAGGGCTACGGCATGACCGAGACGATGTCGCCGACCCATCTCAATCCGATCGCTTCGCCGAAGCCGCAGTGTCTCGGCATTGCCGTGCACGAGACCGATGCGAGGGTCGTCGATCCCGAGACCCTGATCGAGCTCGACGACAATGTCGTCGGCGAGATCGTCGTGCACGGGCCGCAAGTGCTGCAAGGCTACTGGAACAGGCCGCAGGCCGATGCCGAGTCCTTCATAGAACTGTCCGGCAAGCGGTTCCTGCGCACGGGCGATCTCGGCTATCGCGATGCCCAAGGCTATTTCTTCGCGGTCGACCGCCTGAAGCGGATGATCAATGTCAGCGGTTTCAAGGTGTGGCCGGCCGAGGTCGAAGCCGCGATGTACCAGAACCGCGCCATCCGGGAATGCTGCGTCGTCTCGACCCCCGACGACTACCGCGGCGAGACCGTCAAGGCGCTGGTGGTGCTCGATGAAGCCGCGCGCGCGACGATTTCGGCGGACGACATCGTCGGTTGGGCCCGTGGCGCGATGGCAAGCTACAAGGCGCCGCGCGCCGTCGTCTTCGTCGATGAGCTGCCGCGCACCGCCAGCAACAAGATCAACTGGCGGCTTTTGCAGGATGCCGAATGGGGGCGGACGGCATGAAAGCTGCTTGGCTGGAAAAACGGCGCAAGACCGCGTTATGCTGCGCGCGCCGGCACGCCCCTCAAGCTACGATCCCCAGCCTCACCAAAAAATTCAAGAAACCAGGAACCCGCTGATGCGTATCGTCACTGTTGCCGCCGCCCAGATGGGCCCGATCCAGAAGGCCGACAGCCGCGAGGCCGTGGTCAGGCGCATGATCGCGCTGATGGACGAGGCGAAAGCCAAAGGCGCCGACCTGATCGTCTATCCGGAACTGGCACTGACGACGTTCTTTCCGCGCTGGTATTCGGAGGACCGGGCCGAGTTCGATACCTGGTTCGAGCGTGAGATGCCGAATGCGGCGACCAAGCCGTTGTTCGAGCGTGCGGCGCAGCATCAGATGGCGATGAATTTCGGCTACGCCGAGCTGACGCCGGACGGGCACCACTTCAACACCGCGATCCTGACCGACAAGTCCGGCAAGATCGTCGGCAAATATCGCAAGGTCCATTTGCCGGGCCATGTGGACTACGACACCAAGCGGTCGCACCAGCATCTGGAGAAGCGCTATTTCGAGCCGGGCGATCTCGGATTCAACGTCTGGCGCGAGCTGGGCGGCATCATCGGCATGGCCATCTGCAACGACCGGCGCTGGCCCGAGACCTATCGCGTCATGGGCCTGCAGGGCGTCGAGATGGTGCTGATCGGCTACAACACGCCGTCGGTGAATGCGGAGAAGAGCGAGGAGGGCGTCGAGAAGCGCCTGTTCCACAACCGCCTCTCGGTGCAGGCCGGCGCCTATCAGAACGCGACCTGGGTGGTCGCGGTGGCCAAGGCGGGCGTCGAGGACGGCCATCCGCTGTTCGGCGGCAGCCTGATCGTCGATCCCGATGGCGAGATCGTCGCCGAGGCCAAGACGGAGGGCGACGAGGTCCTGGTTCACGCCTGCGACCTCGACGCCACCACCTTCGGCAAGACCACGATCTTCAATTTTGCCCAGCATCGCCGCATCGAGCATTACGGCCTGATCACCAGCCAGACCGGCGCGGTGCCGCCGCCGGAGAAATGACGCCGATGGCAGGCAACAGTACATCCGGCATTTCCCTGCGCGAGCTCGATCCGCGCGATCGCTACAAGCTGCTTTGCGGCGTGGTCGTGCCGCGGCCGATCGCGCTGGTAACGACGCTGGACGCGAACGGAGCGGTGAATGCCGCGCCCTTCAGCTTCTTCAATGTCTTCTCCGAAAGCCCCGCGCTGATCGTGCTCGGGCTCCAGCACAAGCCGGATCACAGCCCGAAGGATACGACCCGCAACATCCATCGTGACGGCGAGTTCGTCGTTCACATGGTGGATGAGGCGCTGTCTGCCGCGATGAATGATTGCGCGGTCGATTTTCCCTCTGGTGACAGCGAGGTCGCGGCGACCGGGCTTGCGACGCTTCCCTCAGTTGACGTGAAGGTGCCGCGCCTTGCGGTTGCACCATTTGCTCTCGAATGCCGCCGTCACGTCGTGCTGAATTTCTCGCCCGATCGCGAACTGCTGGTCGGTGAGGTGCTCAGGGTTCATGCCCGGGAGGGCCTCGTCGACGAGGCCAACATGTATGTCGATCTCGATGCCTACCGGCCGATCGGCCGCATGTTCGGCAATCTCTACACTACGCAGCGGGATACGTTTGCGCTTGCGCGCGAGAGCCATTCGCAATGGCTCGCACGCCAGGACGGCAAAGAGCTGAAGGACGCCTAGTGAGCCGAGAACTGCACCGTACCCAGCGCCATGGTGACGGCCGCCTGTGTCGGGTCGATCACCGGAATGCCAAGCGCGTCTTCCAGCGGACGGCGGTGGCGCGCCATGCCGGCGCAGCCCATCACGATGGCGCGGGCGCCATCCTCGTCGCGCAGCGCGCGGCCGACCTCGATCATCTTCGCGAGCGTACCTTCGCCGGATGCGGTTTCGGCAACGCTCATGTTGAGGGGGCGCTCGCCCGCGAGGCGCTCCGTCAGGCCCATCTGCCTGAGATAGCGCATGTGGCGCGGGATCGAACGCTGGGCGATCGCGATGACGCCGAAGGTTTCGGCACGCGCGAGCGCAGTCAGCACGCCGCACTCGGCGATGCCGAATACCGGCCGATCGGTGCCTTCGCGGCAGACCTGAAGCCCGGGATCGCTGTAGCAGGCGATGACAAACGCAGCCGAGCTGTTGTCGCCTTCGACCAGCCGGCGCAGCGGCATCGCAACGCCGTCGACATCGGCCTGGCTTTCAATGCCGAACGGACCCTCGGCCAGCGACTGGCAGACCAGTTCCGGGCCACCCTCGAAACCGAGCGGCTTCAGCGCCTCCTCCAGCCCTTGCGTGACCGCAGGGTTGGAATTCGGATTGATGACGAGAATGCGCGGCCGGGGCATGTTGGTCTTCCCTTGAAATGGCGATCACGTAGCTCAGGCATATCATGGAGTGCCTCATGACTGAACCCACATACGACCTGATCATCCGCGGCGGCCGCGTCGCCACCACGACCGACGTGTTCGAGGCCGATGTCGCGATCTCCGGTGAGACCATCGCAGCGATCGGCCGCGGGCTTCCGGCGGCGAAACGCGAGATCGACGCACGCGGCAAGCTGGTGCTGCCCGGCGGCGTCGACAGCCATGCGCATATCGAGCAGCTGTCCGCGGCCGGCATCATGAATGCCGACACCTTCGAGAGCGCGACCGTCTCCGCCGCTTTCGGCGGCACCACCACGGTAATTCCGTTCGCTGCCCAGCATGTCGGCATGAAGCTGCCGCAGGTGGTGGAGGATTATCACGCGCTGGCCAAGAAGGGCGCCGTGATCGACTACGCCTTCCACATGATCATTGCGGATGCGACCAAGGAGACGGTCGAGGAGCACATTCCAGCGCTGGTGAAGCAGGGCCATGGCTCGATCAAGATCTTCATGACCTATGACCGGCTCAAGGTCGACGACGAGCCGTTGCTCGACATTCTCTTGGCCGCACGCCAGTCCGGCGCGATGTTGTGCGCCCATGCCGAAAATCACGGCATCATCGCCTGGATGGTGAAGCGGCTGCTCGCGCGCGGCTACACCATGCCGAAATATCACGCCGTCAGCCACGCCCGCGTCTCGGAAGCGGAAGCCTTTACGCGACTGATCGGCATGGCGGCGCTGATCGACCAGCCCATCATGATCTTCCATGTGTCCACGGCCGAAGGCGCGAAGGTGATCCGCGATTCGCGCGGGCAGGGGTTGAAGGTCTTCGCCGAGACCTGTCCGCAATATCTGTTCCTCACGGCAAACGATCTCGACAAGCCTGGCGCCGAGGGGGCCAAGTGGATGTGCAGCCCGCCGCCGCGCACGCATGCGGATCAGGAGGCGCTGTGGCAGGCGCTGTCGCTCGGCGATCTCCAGACCATCTCGTCCGATCATGCGCCCTATCGCTACGACGAGACCGGCAAGCTGCGCGCCGGCCCCAATCCGAACTTCAAGCAGGTGGCCAACGGCCTGCCGGGCCTGGAACTGCGGCTGCCGCTGCTGTTCGACGCGATGGTGTCGAAGGGGCGGCTCGGCCTTGAAAAGTTCGTCGAATTGACTTCGACCGCGCCGGCAAAAATCTACAATCTGCATCCGCGCAAGGGCTCGATCGCGGTCGGCGCCGATGCCGATATCGCGATCTGGGATCCTAATCGCGAGACTGTGATCGCCGACGAGATGATGCACGACCTCGCCGGCTACACGCCGTTCGCGGGCCGCAAGCTGAAGGGCTGGCCGGTTAGCGTTCTCTCGCGCGGCCGGGTGATCATCGACGGCAACAGGTGTCTTGCGGACGCCGGCAGCGGAAAATTCCTGGCGCGCAGCGGCGGCGAGGCGGCAAAGCCCACCGGCCGGCTCGTTGCCGACATGGATCCGGAGCGGAATTTCGGGGCAAAGCTACTGTGATGGTGGATCGCGCGCGATGAAGATCGTCATCTTCGGCGGCACCGGCTTTGTCGGCCTCAATCTTGCCGAGGTGCTGCTCGCGCGCGGGCATGACGTGACGCTGTATGACCGCGCAGAGTTGCCGCCATCAGCGCGGCGAACTCTCGCGGATTACGGCGCACGGCTCAACGCCGTGCAGGGCGATATCACCGACGCAGACGCCATCGACGCCCTCATTGCTGCGGGCTGCGATGCGATCGTGCTGGGCGCCGCGGTGACGGCCGGCGATGAACTCGAGCGAGCGTCGACCGCGCGCGTTCTCGAGATCAATGTGATGGCGCAAATCCCGATCCTGCTCGCGGCGATCCGTCATGGCGTTCGCCGTGTCGTCAATCTGTCGTCGGCCTCGGCTTATGGCGCATCCGGTGGGCGGGTCGAGATTCTGGAGGAGGAGACGCCCTGCCATCCCATCTCGTTCTATGCGATCAGCAAGTTCACCTCGGAGCGCTCTGTCGCTCGCCATGCCGAACTCTTTGGCGGCGATTTCCTGAGCGTGCGGTTGACTGCGGTGTTCGGGCCGTGGGAGCGACCCGGTTCAGTGCGCGATACACCGAGCCTCCAGTATCAGATCCTGGCCGCATTCGCTCGCGGTGAGCCGGCGATCATGCCGGGGCCGGGTATGCGAGACTGGACCTACGCGCCGGACGCTGCCGAAGCGGTCGCGATTCTGGTCGAGGCCGAGCGCCCTCGTCACCAGCTGTACAACATTTCGAACGGCGGGGCGTGGCCCGCATTGCAATGGGGCGAGGCGTTCGCGGCGTTGCATCCCGGCCTGGAGTGCCGGCTCGCGGCACCCGGAGAAAAGACCGCCATAAAGCTGCACGGGCCGGCTCGCGCGCCGCTCGCGGTGAACCGGATGGCGGACGAATTCGGCTGGCGCGCGCGGTTCGGCTGTGCCGAGTCCGCCGCGGCGATGAGCGCCTGGTTGACCCAGCACAAGGAGTGGATCTGAGATGCGGCTGCAAGGGCGCACGGCCATCATCACGGGAGCAGCTTCGGGCATTGGCCGTGCCAGCGCAAAGCTGTTTGCGGAGGAGGGCGCGCAGCTTGCTTTGGTCGATCGCGATGCCGCCGGCCTCCAGGAGACGCTGAGTCTGGTCGGCGAGGCAACGACGCATGTCGGCGATGTCGGTGACGCCGGTTTCGCGGAGACCGTTGTCAGCGATGTCGTGGCGCGGCTCGGCCGGCTCGATATTCTGATGACCGCGGCGGGCTTCTCCTGCGGTGGCACGGTGCTGACGACGACCCTGGAAGACTGGGACGCGGTGTTCCGCGCCAATGTCGGGGGCACGTGGCTGTGGGCGCGCGCGGCGGTGCCGCAGATGCAGCAGCAGAAGAGCGGCTCGATCATCACGCTGGCGTCGCAGCTTGCGATCGCCGGCGGCAAGGGCAACAGTGCCTATATCGCCGCCAAGGGTGCGATCGTCAGCCTGACGCGCACCATGGCGGTCGATTTCGCGACCGACGGCATCCGTGTCAACGCGATTGCGCCCGGCGCAATCGACACGCCGATGCTGCGCCGCAGCTTTGCCCGCCACGCCAATTCGGACGAGGTGCGCGAAGCCTCCCGCAATCGCCACGCCATGAAGCGGTTCGGTGAGGCGGAAGAGATCGCGCAGACCGCGCTGCATCTCGCCAGTGATGCGTCTTCGTTCACGACCGGCACCGTGATGGTGGTTGACGGAGGCTGGCTCGCGGCATGAGCGACGCGCTGGCAAAGCTTGAAGCGACCGTGCGCGCCGATCTCGCGATGATCGCGCATCCCGGCGCTGCCTGGCTCGAGCCGAAGACGGGGCCGGATGGCAAGCCCGCGCTCGATGTTCTCATCATCGGCGCCGGCCAGTCCGGTATCGCCATCGGCTTCGGCCTGATGCGCTCGCGCGTCAGCAACATCCTGCTGCTCGACAAGGCCGAGGAGGGGAACCGGACCTCGATATTCCCAGCCTGACCTATCAGTCCTGGCACGAAGCCCGTTTCGGCAAGGAGAGCTGGCAGGAGCTGAATCTGATCCTGAGAGAGCATTGGGCGGACTATCTGCTCTGGCTGCGACGCACGATCGGTCTGCCCGTGCGCAACGGCTGCGAACTTCTGGAGATTGCGCCTGCGTCAGGCGGTCTGCTCGCCGCGCGTGTGAGACGCGCCGATGGCGTCGGGACGCTCTATGCCCGCAAGATCGTGCTGGCGACGGGGCAGGAGGGCATGGGCGACTGGATGATTCCCGAGCCCCTGCGCGATCTGCCGGCAGATTCGGTCGCAACTGTTGCCGACGACATCGACTTCGAAAGCCTGCGCGGCAAGCGCGTCGCGGTGATCGGCGCCGGCGCGTCCGCCTTCGACAATGCAGCGACCGCGCTGGAGGCAGGCGCGGCGGAGGTGCATCTGCTCTGCCGCCGCGCTCAGATCCAGGTGATCCAGCCCTATCGCTGGCTCACCTTTCGCGGCTTCCTGCGCCATCTCAGCGATCTCGACGATGCCTGGCGCTGGCGCTTCATGCGCAAAATCCTCGAAATGCGCGAGGGATTTCCGCAGCCGACTTACGACCGCTGCGCGCGTCACGCCAATTTCACACTGCACGAAGGCGCGCCGGTCGAGGGCACCAGGCAAACCGATGGCGGTGTCGAATTGCACACGCCACGCGGCGCCATCACCGCGGATTTCGTCATTTGCGGCACCGGCATCGACATGAACTTCGCCGGCCGCGGCGAGCTCGCCAAATTTGCCGGCAATATCGCGACCTGGGCCGATCGCTATCAGCCGCCTTCGAGCGAGCACAACGCGCGGCTCGGCCGCTTTCCCTATCTCGCTGACGATTACGCCTTCACCGAGCGTGCGTCAGGCGAGACGCCGTGGATCTCCGACATCCATCTGTTCGCCATTGCCTCCACCATGAGTTTTGGTCCGTCGGGATCGTCGATCAATGCGATGACGACCGCCATTCCCAAGCTGGTCAATGGCCTGACGCGCGGCTTGTTTCGCGCCGATGTTGAACGCCACTGGGCTTCGCTCAGCGCCTACGACGTGCCGCAGGCCGTGGTTGCGCGGCCCGCGCGAACAATGGAGGAATCGCGATGATCATCCATGCACCGCCGCGACGAAGCGCCTCTGCGGGATTGGCGCGCAACTTGCTTCTTTCTTGACCTGCCTTGCTGGCGTTCTTGCCGAAATTTTGGGGAAAACGAATGCGTTTTGTGTCTTTCAGGCCCGCGGCCTCAGTCCTCGCCACCACTGCGCTGTTGCTCATTGCCACCGCGCCTTCGAAGGCACAGACCAGGGCGGAGACGTTGCGCTACGTCACGGGATCAGCGGTCAACACGCTCGATCCCAACATCCCCGGATCGACGCGCGAATCCTTCGCGCTGAGCATGAGCACCTACGATCGGCTGGTGGCGTTCGGCCGCAAGCAGCTCAACGGCAAATGGGTGTTCGATCTCGACACGATCACCGGCGAGCTCGCCGAATCCTACGATGTCAGCCCCGATGGACTGAAGCTGACCTTCCGCCTGCGCAAGGACGCCAAGTTCCAGGATGGCTCGCCCGTCACGGCCGAGGACGTGAAATGGTCGCTCGATCGCTGCGTCACCGCGCCGATCCTCGGCAAGGCCCAGCTCCTGACGGGTTCGTTGACGTCGGCGGACCAGTTCAAGGTGATCGATCCCCTCACCATCGAGGTGACGCTGCCGAAACCCGACAAGCTCGCGCTGCCCAATCTCGCCACCGTCTATCCCCTGATCATCAACTCGAAGGTGGCAAAAGAGCACGCGACGCCGGATGATCCCTGGGCCACCGCATGGCTGAAGGAGCACACCGCCGGCAGCGGTGCTTATGTGGTCGAGACCTTCAAGCCGGGCGAGCAGGTCATCCTCAAGCGCGACGAGACCTGGAACCGCGGTTCGGCCAACAAGCCCGCATTCTTCAAGCGCGTGATTATTCAGTCCGTGCCGGAGCCGGCGACCCGCGCCAATCTCGTCGAGCGCGGCGATGCCGACCTCGTCGTCGATCTCCAGGCCAGCGACGTGCAGTCGCTCGAGGCCAAGGGCAAGCTCAAGGTGGTCTCGACCCCGCAGTACAATGCGATCACCTATGTCTCGATGAACAACCAGATGCCGCCCTTCGACAACGTCAATGTCCGCCGTGCCATCGCTTACGCGCTGCCCTATGACGACATGTTCAAGGCCGCCCTGTTCGGCCGCGGCGCGCCGCTGTTCGGCGCGACCTGGCCGGACGGCAAGCCGCTGAACGGCATCTATCCTTTCCAGCAGCCCGTGAAGGTCGACCTCGACAAGGCAAGGGAATATCTCAAGGCGGCCGGGCTCCCCGAGGGTTTCTCGACTACCTTCAGCTTCAACGTCGGCCAGTCCTCGACCGCGGAGCCGATGGCCGCGCTGGTGAAGGAGTCACTCGGCAAGATCGGGATCAAGGTCGACATCCAGAAGCTGCCGGACGCGCAGATGTCCACGCAGATCAACGAGAAGAAGCTTCCCTTCTACACCGAGGGCATCGTAGCGTGGCTGCCGTCGACCGATTATTTCTACCGCAACTTCTACACCGGCAATCAGCGCTGGAATTACAGCTCGATCAACAACCCGGATCTTGCCGCAATCGCGCAGGAGGCGCGTTTCGAGCCGGACAAGGCCAAGTATGAGGACGCCGGCCGCAAGCTCAACGCGATGCATGTCGATCTGATGCCGCAGATCATGCTGTGGCAGCCGAACCAGGATGCGGTGATGGCGTCGTCGGTCGAAGGCTACACCTACGAGTTCCACCGCCAGGTCGACTATCGCGACGTCAGCCGCAAGTGACATCGGACAACGAGAGGAGCTCTCAGAGGTGACGACCGGTCTTGGTGCAACCATGGTGCGGGCGGGCAGGCGGCTTCTGTCGTCGCTGCCGGCGCTGTTCGGTGTGCTGGTGTTCACCTTTCTGCTGATGCGCGTGCTGCCCGGTGACCCCGCGGTGTTCTTCGCCTCGGGGCCGAATGCCGGCAAGGAGGAGATCGAGCAGATCCGCAAGCAGATGGGGCTCGACAGGTCGGTGCCGGAGCAGCTCGTGTTCTATCTCTCTGACATCGGCCACGGCAATCTCGGCCGCTCCATGATGACGGGACAGCCGGTGCTGAAGGACCTGCGCGAACGGCTGCCGGCTTCGCTGGAGCTCACCTTCACGGCGCTCCTGATCGCGCTGATCGCGGCGGTACCGCTCGGCGTTGTCGCAGCCTTGAAGCCCGGCTCGATCGTCGATCACGGCGTGCGGCTGTTCTGCGCGCTCGGCGTCTGCGTGCCGACTTTCGTCTCGGGCCTGCTGTTGATCTATGTCTTCTACTACCTGCTCGGGCTCGCGCCTGATCCGACCGGGCGGATCGACGTGTTCACTTCGCTGCCGCCGCAACGGACCGGGTTCCTGTCGATCGATTTCCTGCTGGCGGGAGATATCGAGGGCTGGTGGGCGGCCTGCAAGCAGTTGATTCTGCCGGCGGTGAGCATGGCGCTGTTCGTGATCGCGCCGCTGGCGCGGATCACGCGGGCCTCGATGCTGGTCTCGCTCGGCAGCGATTTCGTCCGCACCGCGCGCTCGGTCGGATTGTCCTGGCACAAGGTGGTCGTCACTTATGCGCTGCGGAACGCGATCCTGCCCGTCATCACCATCGCCGGCATCGTGTTCTCGACCATGCTGGGCGCCAATGTCCTGGTGGAGAAGGTGTTCTCCTGGCCGGGCGTCGCTTCCTACGCGCTCGATGCGCTCTTATCCTCCGACTATGCGCCGGTGCAGGGTTTCGTGCTGCTGATGGCCAGCCTGTTCGTGCTGGTCAATCTCGTGGTCGACATCTGCTACGGCATCGCCGATCCCAGGGTGTCAATCGAATGACCAGCGCAACTCTCCGCCATTCGGTCTGGATTCTGCGCGGCAATCCGCTCACCGCCGTTGCCGCGGCCGGCGTTGCGCTGTTCGTCCTGATTGCGATCTTCGGGCCTTGGATCGTGCCCTATGATCCCGTGGTCTCCAATGTCTCGGAGGCGCTTTTGCCGCCGAGCGCGGCCCATCTCGCCGGCACCGACCAGCTCGGCCGCGATGTGTTCAGCCGCCTCATCATCGCCGCGCGCCTCGATCTTGCCATTGCGGTTTCCGCGGTCGGCATCTCCTTCGTGATCGGCGCCGTCGTCGGCGCGTTCTGCGGCTATGCCGGCGGCAAGCTCGACCGTGGCGTCGGCCGCTTCGTCGATGTGATGATGGCCTTTCCGCTGTTCGTGCTGGCGATGGCGATGGTTGCCGCCCTGGGCAACCGGATTGAGAACATCGTGATCGCGACTGCGATCATCAATCTTCCGTTCTACATCCGCTTCGCACGCGCCGAGGTCAACGTTCGCCGCAATGTCGGCTGGGTTGAAGCCGCGCGCGCCTGCGGCGAGAGCCATTTCTCGGTGGTGCTGCGCTTCCTGCTGCCGAACATCCTGCCGGCGATGGCGGTGCAGATCTCGCTCAATCTCGGCTGGGCCATTCTCAATGCCGCCGGCCTGTCCTTCATCGGTCTCGGCGTCAAGCCGCCGACGCCGGAATGGGGCATCATGGTCGCGGAAGGGGCACGCTTCATCTCGACCGGGCGATGGTGGCTGGTGGCGTTTCCGGGCCTTGCGCTGATGATGGCCGTGCTGTGCTTCAATCTTCTCGGTGACGGGATGCGGGACATTCTCGACCCGCGGATGCGCACATGAGCGAGGAGCTGCTAGGGATCAACGACCTCCACGTCTCGTTCTCGACGCGGCGTGGCATGGTCGAGGCCGTGCGCGGCGTGACGCTCTCGGTCGAGAAGGGCGAGATGCTCGGCCTCGTCGGCGAGAGCGGCTCGGGCAAGTCGGTCACCGGCTTCGCGACCACGCGGCTGCTCGATGCGGCCGGGCGCGTCACCGGCGGCAAGATCCTGTTTCGCGGGCAGGACGTCACAAAACTCAGGGGCGATGATCTTCGTCAGCTCCAGGGCGCCGCGATGTCGATGATCTTCCAGAATCCGCGGGCCGCGCTCAACCCGATCCGCGCGATCGGCCTGCAGATCGCGGATGCGATCCTCACGCATAAGAAGATATCGAAGGACGCCGCAGGCGCCGAGGCGCTCGAGCTGCTGCGCGCTGTCCAGATCCGCGACCCCGAGACGCGGATGAACGCCTATCCGCATGAGCTGTCCGGCGGCATGTGCCAGCGCGTGATGATCGCGATCGCGATTTCCTGCAATCCCGCGCTGCTGATCGCCGACGAGCCGACCACCGGCCTCGACGTCACGACCCAGAAGGTGGTGATGGATCTGCTCGCAGACATTGCCGCCGCGCGCGGCATGGCGACGATCCTGATCACGCACGATCTCGGTCTCGCGGCGCGCTATTGCCGCCGCATCGCCGTGATGGAGCGCGGCCGCATCGTCGAGGAAGCGAGCCCCAAAAAGCTCTTCAGCGCACCGCAGCACGCCTATACCCGCCGCCTCGTTGCGGCATCGCCGACCGCGACGTCGCGGATCGAGGATCTCGTGACGGAGGAGGAGCGGGAACGGCATGCGACGATCGTCAGCAAGCCAAGGCAGGAGCTCCCGCACGGGACGCCACCGCTCCTCGAGGTGCGCAAGCTCGCCAAGCGTTTTGACCAGGGCTCCGCGGCGGTCGCGGATTTCTCGATGACGATGGCCGGCGGCGAGAGCGTCGGGCTCGTTGGCGAGTCCGGCTCCGGCAAGAGCACGACGTCGCAGATGATCTGCCGTCTTATCGATCCGAGCGAAGGCGATATCGTGTTCGACGGGCAGTCGATCGGCCACGTCGCCTCGCGCGACTTTCACCGTTCGCCCTTGCGCAAAGACATCCAGATGGTCTTCCAGGACCCGAACGAGAGCCTCAACCCGCGCTTCACGGCGTTCGACTGCATCGCCCATCCCTTGATGCGGCTCGACGGCATGCGTACGGGCGATGCGCTGCGCAAGCGGGTGGAGGAGTGCGCCGAGCGGGTGGGCTTGCCGCTCGATCTGCTGCCGCGCTTTCCGCACCAGCTCTCCGGCGGCCAGAAGGCCCGCGTCGGCATCGCCCGCGCCATCGCCTGCCGGCCGCGGCTCCTGGTGCTGGACGAGCCGACCGCCGCGCTCGACGTTTCGGTGCAGGCGGTGGTGCTGCAACTGCTCGACCGTTTGCGCCGCGAGAACGACATCGCGCTGCTGTTCGTCAGCCACGATCTCAATGTTGTGCGCATGCTCTGCGACCGCACCATCGTGCTGCGCAATGGCGGCATCGTGGAGCAGGGGGAGAGCCGGGCGCTGTTCGACAATCCCAAGACCGACTACACGCGCAAGCTGGTCGAGGCGATTCCGCATATCGAGACCGGACCGGCACTGGCGGCCGCGCTTTGACGCCTGAACCGGTCGTAATCCAGATGAGATCCCGCTGGCGAAGGCCCGGTTAGTGGCATACCATTTGCACGCCAATGGGTTCTGGTTTCACCTGCCTTTGGCCAACGATGGCCGGCATCACGGCACTACTGGGAGGATTTCATGGATCGCAGGACCGTATTGAAGGGACTGGCCGGCGCGGGCGGTCTGGCATTGTCGGGCGGCCTCTCGGCCCCGGCGATCGCACAAGGCGCCTCTGCGCGCACCCTGCGCTTCGTGCCGCAAGCCAACCTCGCCAATTTCGATCCCATCTGGGGCACGCAATATGTCGTGCGCAACGCGGCGGCGCTGGTCTGGGACACGCTCTACGGCGTCGATGCCAAGCTCCAGCCGCAGCGTCAAATGGTCGAGTCCGAGGAGACCACCGACGACGGCAAGACCTGGACCTTCAAGCTGCGCGCGGGTCTCAAGTTCCATGACGGCGAGCCGGTGCTGAGCAAGGACGTTGTCGCGAGCCTGTCGCGCTGGGCCGCGCGCGATCCAATGGGTCTGATGATCCTCGCTATCCAGCAGGAATTGACTCCGGTCGACGACCGCACCTTCAAATGGGTCCTGAAGCAGCCTTTCCCGAAAATGTTGTACGCGCTGGCCAAGAACAACGCGCCGTGCTCCTTCATCATGCCCGAGCGCATCGCGAAGACCGATCCGTTCAAGCAGATCACCGAATATGTCGGCTCGGGTCCGATGAAGTTCGCCAAGAGCGAATGGGTGCCCGGCGCCAAGTCGGTGTTCGAGAAGTTCACCGATTACGTGCCGCGACAGGAGAAGGCGTCGTGGCTTGCCGGCGGCAAGAACATCCTGGTCGATCGCGTCGAGTGGCTGGTGATGCCGGATCCGGCCACCGCTGCGGCCGCCTTGCAGAACGGTGAGGTCGACTGGTGGGAGAACCCGATCTCCGATCTCGTGCCCGTGCTGAAGAAGAACAAGAACATCAGCGTCGATATCGGCGATCCCCTCGGCAATATCGGCTCATTCCGGATGAACCATCTGCACCCACCCTTCAACAATGTGAAGGCGCGGCGCGCGGTGCTGATGGCGTTGAGCCAGGAAGACTATATGCGTGCGCTGGTCGGCGACGACGATACGTTGTGGAAGCCGCTGCCCGGCTTTTTTACGCCGGACACACCGCTCTACTCCGAGTTGGGCGGCGAGATCCTGAAAGGAAAGCGCGATTTGGATGCGGCCAAGAAGCTGCTCGCCGAGAGCGGCTATTCCGGCCAGCCGGTCACATGCGTGGTCGCGCAGGACCAGTCGATCACGAAGGCGCAGGGCGACGTCACCGCGGATCTGCTCAAGAAGCTCGGCATGAATGTCGATTTCGTCGCGACCGATTGGGGCACGGTGGGCGCGCGCCGCGCGATGAAGACACCGCCGGGGCAAGGCGGCTGGAATATGTTCCACAGCTGGCACGCCGGCGCCGATTGCATCAATCCGGCCGCCTACACCGCCATCCGCGCCAATGGCGACAAGGCCTGGTTCGGCTGGCCCAACAGCCCGAATACCGAGAAGGAGATCACGGCCTGGTTCGACGCCAAGAATCTCGAGGAAGAGAAGGCCGCGATCGGGCAGGTCAACAAGGCGGCGCTCGAGGATGTCGTCTACGCGCCGACCGGCTTCTTCCTGACCTACACGGCATGGCGCAAGAACGTCTCCGGCATCACCAAGGGGCCGCTGCCGTTCTTCTGGAACGTGTCGAAATCCGCATGATGGTACGCTGAAGCCAGATGCTCTCTTACATCCTCCGTCGCATCGTCTCGACCTTGCCGGTGATGGCAATCGTCGCGCTGTTCGTGTTCAGCCTGCTCTACATCGCGCCGGGTGATCCCGCCGTGGTGATCGCAGGCGATCAGGCGAGCCCGGAGGATGTGGAGCGCATTCGCCAGGGCCTCGGCCTCGACCGGCCCTTCCTGATCCAGTTCGGCAGCTGGGTCTGGCGCATCCTGCACGGCGATCTCGGCACCTCGATCTTCACCAACCTTCCGGTCTCCGCGATGATCGGACAGCGTCTCGGACCGACGCTGTCGCTGATGACCGTCACGTTGCTGCTCACTATCGTGGTCGCCGTGCCGCTCGGCGTGGTGGCGGCATGGAAGGCTGGCAGCTTCATCGACCGCGCCATCATGGCGTTCGCCGTG
The DNA here is from genome assembly GCF_004634465.1 of Bradyrhizobium sp. MOS001. Classification (NCBI taxonomy): domain Bacteria; kingdom Pseudomonadati; phylum Pseudomonadota; class Alphaproteobacteria; order Hyphomicrobiales; family Nitrobacteraceae; genus Bradyrhizobium; species Bradyrhizobium sp. MOS001. Next base: position 20,794 of record NZ_SPVJ01000029.1, on the reverse strand, counting down.
TTCGGCTTCTCGCTGCCCGTGTTCGTCGTCGGCTATGTCCTTGCCTACATCTTCGCGCTGGAGCTCGAATGGCTTCCCGTGCAGGGCTACACGCCGCTCACGGAGGGCTTCTGGCCGTGGCTGCAAAACCTGATCCTGCCGTCGATCGCGCTGGGCTGCGTCTACATCGCGCTGATCGCGCGCATCACGCGTGCCACCATGCTTGAAGTCTTGCAGCAGGACTATATCCGCACCGCGCGCGCCAAGGGCCTCGGGCAGGGCGGCATCCTCTTCGTTCACGCGCTGAAGAATGCCGCGGTCCCGATCGTGACCGTGATCGGGATCGGCATCGCGCTCCTGATCGGCGGGGCGGTCGTCACGGAAAGCGTGTTCGCGATCCCCGGCCTCGGCCGACTCACGATCGACGCGATCCTGCGCCGCGACTATCCCGTCATCCAGGGCATCGTGCTCCTCTTCAGCTTCGTCTACGTCCTCGTCAATCTGATGATCGACGTCATCTATACGCTCGTTGACCCGAGGATCCGCTATTGACCGATACGACCGTCAATCCGCAAGCGCTGCCGGCGGGCTTCGTTCTCGCGCCGCAACTGCCTGAAATCCTGCGGCCGGTTAGGATCCGGCGCGGCTTCATCGGCCTCTTGCGTGGCCATCCCACGGTCGCGATCGGCGGCGCGCTGCTGCTGACGCTCGTTCTGATCGCGATCTTCGCGCCTTATCTCGGGACGGTCGATCCGACGGCACTTGCGCCCGCCAAGCGCACCCGCGCGCCGTCCGCCGCGTTCTGGTTTGGCTCCGACGTGCTGGGCCGCGACATCTATTCGCGCGTGCTCTTTGGCGCGCGGGTCTCGCTCACGGTCGGCCTGTCGGTTGCGATCCTCGCATCCGCGGCGGGCCTCGCCATCGGCATCGTCTCCGGCTTCATCCGCTGGGCCGACGGCATCTTGATGCGCTTCATGGACGGCCTGATGTCGATCCCGCCGATCCTGCTTGCGATCGCGCTGATGGCGCTGACGCGCGGCAGCGTCGGCAACGTCATCCTGGCCATCACCATCGCCGAGATCCCGCGGGTTTCCCGTCTTGTCCGTAGCGTGGTGCTGTCGCTGCGCGAGCAGCCCTATGTGGACGCCGCGGTCGCCTGCGGCACGCGGACGCCGATGATCATCCTGCGCCACATCCTGCCCAACACGCTGGCGCCGATGCTGGTTCAGGCGACTTACATCTGCGCCAGCGCCATGATCACGGAGGCGATCCTGTCCTTCATCGGGGCGGGCACGCCGCCCACCATTCCGTCCTGGGGCAACATCATGGCCGAGGGCCGCGCGCTGTGGCAGGTCAAGCCCTACATCGTGTTCTTCCCGGCGGCGTTCCTCTCCGTCACCGTGCTCGCCGTGAACCTGCTCGGCGACGGCCTTCGCGATGCGCTCGATCCGCGCATGGCCAAGAGCCTCTGATGTCGAGGGGTTGATCGCGATGGCCTTGCTCGAAGTCGAGAACCTCCAGACCCACTTTCGCACGCCCGGCGGCATCAACCGCGCGGTCGACGGCGTGTCCTTTCATGTCAACGAAGGCGAGACGCTCGCCATCGTCGGCGAATCCGGCTGCGGCAAGTCGGTGACCTCGATGTCGCTGATGCGGCTGATTCCGGAGCCGCCGGGCAGGATCGCAGGCGCTGTCCGCTTTGCGGGCAGGGACCTGCTGCAACTGTCCGATCGCGAGATGCGTGCCATTCGCGGCAACGACATCTCGATGATCTTTCAGGAGCCGATGACGAGCCTCAACCCGGTTCTGACGGTCGGCCGCCAGATCCGCGAGACGCTGATGATCCATCAGGGCCTGGACAAGCAGGCGGCCGAGGCGCATGCGATCGAGATGCTGACGCTGGTCGGCATTCCCGAGCCCAAGCGGCGCGTGCGCGAATATCCGCATCAGCTTTCCGGCGGCATGCGCCAGCGGGTGATGATCGCGATCGCGCTGGCCTGCAATCCGAAGCTCCTGATCGCGGACGAGCCGACCACGGCGCTCGACGTGACCATCCAGGCGCAGATCCTGAAGCTGATGCTTGATCTCAAGCGCCGGGTCGGTGCGGCGATCATCCTGATCACCCACGATCTCGGCGTGGTCGCCGAGATCGCCGAACGTGTCATGGTGATGTATGCCGGCCGCAAGGTCGAGGAGGCGCCGGTGGCCGAGCTGTTCCGCTCACCCCGTCATCCCTATACGCAGGGCCTGCTCGGCGCGGTGCCGCGGCTCGGCTCCTCGCTAACAGGCACGGCGAGGCGGCTGGCCGAAATCCCGGGGCAGGTGCCTGATCTGCGCAAGCCCATCATCGGCTGCGTCTTCGCCGGCCGCTGCGCGCTCGCGACCGATCTTTGCCGCCAATATGCGCCGGGGCTCGAAGAGAAGGCGCCTCGCCACGTCGCCGCCTGCCACTATTCCGCCAAGGGGGCCATCGCGGCATGAGTCCTCCGCTGCTCCAGGTCAACGACCTCAAGAAGCATTTTCCGGTCAAAAAGGGCCTGTTCGGCCGCAAGTCCGAATATGTCTATGCCGTCGACGGTGTGTCCTTCGAGATCGCGAAAGGCGAAACGCTGTCGCTGGTCGGCGAGTCCGGCTGCGGCAAGTCGACGGTCGGCCGCGCCATCCTGCGGCTGTTCGACATCACGGCGGGCCAGGTGATCCTCGACGGCCAGCGCATCGACGACGCGCATCCGAGCACGATGCGCCAGATGCGCCGCCGCGTGCAGGTGGTGTTCCAGGATCCGTTCTCGAGCCTCAATCCGCGCATGCGCGTGCGCGACATCCTGGCCGAGCCGATCCGCAATTTCGGCCTCGCCAAATCCGCCACCGATCTCGAAACCCGCGTGACGGCACTGATGGATACCGTGCGGCTGCCGCGCGAGGCGCTCAACCGCCGGCCGCACGAATTCTCCGGCGGCCAGCGTCAGCGCATCGGCATCGCGCGGGCGCTCGCAGCCGAGCCCGAGCTGATCGTCTGCGACGAGGCGGTCTCCGCGCTCGACGTCTCCGTCAAGGCGCAGATCGTCAATCTCTTGCAGGACCTCCAGCGCGAGTTCGGCCTGGCGCTGCTGTTCATCAGCCATGACCTCGCGATCGTCGAGCACATGACCCATCGTGTCGCGGTGATGTATCTCGGCAAGATCGTCGAGGTGGCGCCGCGCCGCGAGATCTTTGCCGCGCCAAGGCATCCCTATACCAAGGCGCTGCTCTCCGCGGTCCCGCTGCCCGAGCCCGGCGCCCAGCGCAATCCCATCATCCTCAAGGGGGACGTGCCGAGCCCGGTCAACCCGCCGAGCGGGTGCCGCTTCCACACCCGTTGCCCATACGTCTTCGATCGCTGCCGCACGGAGGAGCCGACGCTGCGTTCGACCGGACCCGAGCAATGGGTGGCCTGTCACCTCGAAGAGGCGCCGTAGGCCCTTCAGCCCTGGCGGCGCAGGAAGCCTGTGATCGTGACTTTCTCCCAGATGCCGGCTGCGGCGAAGGGATCGGCGCGGTTGAAGGCTTCGACCTCGGCGCGGCCGGGCGCTTCGATTAGGAACAGGCTGCCGATCATGGTCGCGCCGTCGTCGGAGACCAGCGGCCCAGACATCACGATCTTGACGCCGAAGCGCGATGTGTCGCTCAGAAAGGCCTTGTGGGCGTCGTAATTGGCGAGCCGGGTCGGCAGCGCGCCGGCGCGGTCGAGGGCGTGAATGGCGAACAGCATGATGTCTCCGTTGACGTGTCGTTTTTCTTGTGACGATTCTTGGGACGGCCGCGAAGGCGGCCGTCCGTGCTTGTGATGAGCGGTTGGGCTATTTGGCGCCGAGCTTGCCGGCGTCCTCGAAGGTCGGGCAGGTCCGTTGCTCCAGCGGTACGTCGAACGGCTGGTAATTGTCCTTGGTGATGACGGTCGGCTTCAGCACGATCTCGGAAATGACAGGCTGGTTGCGCAAGCTGCGGATCGCCATCATGGTGCCGAGACACCCTTGCGCAAATCCGTTGTAGTCGCCGCTGGCGAGCAGCTTGCCGGACTTGATCGCGTCGATCGCCTCCTTGGTGCCGTTGATGCCGATCACCTGGGCCTTGCGGTTCGCGCCGTCGAGCGCCTCGATCGCGCCGACCGCCATGGCGTCGTTGGCCGCCAGCACGCCGTCGATCTGCGGGTTCGACTGCATCAGGTTCTCCATGACCTGGAGCGCCTGCAGCCGCTGGTAGTTGCCGGGCTGCGAGGCCAGCAGCTTGGCGCCCGAATTCTCCTTCAGCGCGTCGTTGAAGCCGCGGACGCGATCGACATTGGTCAGCGAGCCCTTGACGCCCTCGATGATGACGATGTTGCCCTTGCCGCCCAGCGTCTTGAGCAGGAAGCGCGCGGTTTCGAGTCCGAGGCTGTAATCGTCGGCGCCGACGAAGGAGAGGAACTTGCCGCCGGCGGAGCGGTCGGTGATGTTGACGACGGGGATTTTCGCCTCGTTGATCTTCTCGACGCCCGGCACCATCGCCTTGTAGTCGACCGGCGTGAACACGATCGCGCTCGGCTTCTTCACCACGACGTCCTCGATCTGGCTGAGCTGCTCGGGGATCGAGTCCGGCTTGGTCGGGATGTACTGCAGCGTCTTCGCGTTCAGCGCTTTCGCCATGTTGTCGGCACCGACCCGCACCGTCTGAAAGAACGGATTGGTCTGGTTCTTGGTGAACACGGCGATGGTCTCGCCGTCGGCGCGCGCCTGTGTCGTGAACGCGGCCGCCATCAGCAGCGGCAGCGCCAAATAACCCATTTTCTGTTTCATGTAGCCTCCATCCCTCATTTTGCTTGTTGGATTTCTAAGAGCTCATTGCGCGCGGCGGCGGGTCTTCATGTCGAGCCAGACCGCGAGAATGACGATGATGCCGGTGACGAGCGGCTGCCAGTTGGCGCTGACCGACAACAGGTTCATGCCGTTCAGCACCAGCGTCAGGATCAGCGCGCCGATGAAGGTTCCGAACACGGTGCCGACACCGCCGAACAGCGAGGTGCCGCCGATCAGCACGGCTGCGATCGCGGGCAGCGTCAGGCTTTCGCCGATGTCGGCTTCGGCGGAATTGAGCCGCGACAGGAAGATGATCGAGGCCAGTCCTGCCATGGTGCCGGATACCGCATAGACCAGCAGCAGGCGGCGCGCGACCGGGATGCCGGAGAGGCGGGCGGCGACCGGATTGGCGCCGATCGCATAGATCTCCTGGCCCCAGATCGTTCGCTGCGCAAACAGCGTCCCGATTCCAAGGAACACCAGCAGCAGGTAGACCGGGATCGGCAGGCCGAACAGATAGCCGCTGCCGATCTGGCGGAAGCCTGCCGGGAAGCCGTGCAGGGTTTCGCCCGCCATGTACCAGTAGGTGAGGCCGTTCAGCACCCAGAGCATGCCATAGGTGGCGATGAAGGAGGGGATGCGCAGAGCGGTGACCATGATGCCGTTGAGCAGGCCAACGATGCCGCCGCAGGCGAGCCCGGTGAGGATGCCGAGCGCCGGCGAACCGGTCTTGTGGATCACGGTGCCGGCGATGCAGGCCGACAGCGCGACATTGGCGCCGACGGAGAGATCGAGGCCGGCGGTGAGCACCACCAGCGTCAGGCCTGAGGCGATGAAGAAGGTCAGGCTCGCTTGTCTCAGCACGTTGAGGATGTTGCCGAGGCTCAGGAACGAGTCGCTGAGCACGGCAAGCACCGCGCAGATCAGCAGAGCTGCGAGCAGGCGGTAGAACACCTGGATTGCGTCCTGCGACAGGAACGAGCGGGGCGGCGAGAGGGCCTCTTTGGAGATGTCGGTCATGCGCGGCTCCGGAGGCCGTCGAGGAAGAGAGCGACGATGACGAGGACGCCGACGCTTGCGACCTGCACCGAGGAGGGCATCGAGATCAGGTTGAGCCCATTGCGAAGCACGCCGACCGCGATCACGCCGAGCAACGTGCCGAGCAGCCAGCCATTGCCGCGCTCGAACGAGGTACCGCCGACCGCGACCGCGGCGATGGCGTCGAATTCGAGACCGAGGCCGGCGGTCGGATGGCCGGAATTCATGCGCGCGGTCATCAGCAGGCCGGCAATGCCGGCCATGGCGCCGCCGATCGCGTAGACCGCGATCAGCAGCTTGTTCGGCGAGAGGCCGGCATAGCGCAGCGCCTCGCGGTTGCCGCCAAGCGCGAAGATGTAGGTGCCGAAGCGGGTATGGTAGAGCAGTCCGTGGAAGGCAGCATAGGTCACCAGCGCCATCACGATGGGCACTGGCACGCCCAGAAGCGTCGCCGAATAGATGTCGCGCACGCTGTGGGGAATGCCGACCACGCTCTGGCCGTCGCTGACGATCAGCGACAGGCCTTGTGCCATGCCGAGCGTGCCGAGCGTCGCGACGAAGGGCGGAATGCCGACGATGGCGACCAGCCAGCCGTTGGCGAAGCCGAAGGCCGCGCCGACGAGAAGCCCGGCGCCGAGGCCCAGCAGCATCGACTTGGTCGCGAGCGACACGATGGCGACGCAGAGCGAGGTCAGCGTCAGCACCGCGCCCATCGACAGGTCCAGCCCCTCGGTCATGATGATCAAGGTCATCGGCAGCGCCAGCATGGTCAGGATGGTCGACTGCACCAGTACGTTGGAGAGGTTGGCGACCGACAGGAATCCGGGCGCGATCGCGCTGAACAGGGCGATCAGCAGCACCAAGACGATGGCAACGCCGGGAATGCGTTGCAGCGGATTGGGTTGAGAGACGACCGCGGCTTCACGCATGATGCATCCCCAGTCGCACGATGTTCTCCTCGGTCAGTTCGTTGCGCTTCAGGTGCCCCGCGATGCGACCCTCCCGCATCACATAGGCACGGTCGCAGACATGGCAGATCTCGACCTGCTCGGACGAGATCATCAAGGCCGCCGCGCCTTCGGCGACCAGCCGGTCGATCAGCGCAAAGATCTCGGACTTGGCGCCGATGTCGATGCCGCGCGTCGGCTCGTCGAAGATGAAGAGCTTTGAGCCGGCCGCCAGCCATTTGCCGATCACGACCTTCTGCTGGTTGCCGCCCGAGAGCAGGCCGACAATCTGGCGCGCGCTTGGCGTTGCGATGCGGAGCTGCCGGATCAGGCCGTCGGAGGTGCGCTGCGCGCTGCGCTGGTCGAACAGGCCGCTCGGGAACAGTTTTCGCAGCGCGGACACCACCAGATTGTCGCTCACCGACCGCAGCAGGGCGAGGCCCTCGCTCTTGCGGCTCTCCGGGATCAGCGCGATGCCGCGGCGGGCGGCAAGATCAGGCTCGCCGGAGATGGCCTTGCCGTCGAAAATGATCTCGCCTGACGTCACGGCATCGGCGCCGAAGATGGCACGGGCGACCTCGCTGCGGCCGGAACCGACCAGGCCGCACAGGCCGACGATCTCGCCCCGGCGCACCTCGATGTTGATATCGGAGATACCGGTCGACGAGCTCAAGCCCTTGACCTCGAGCAGCAGTTCGCCGGGCTTGTCGGCAAAATTGCGCGGGTAGGTCATGTCCACGTTGCGGCCGACCATCATGCGGACGAGCTGGTCCGGCGTGACGTCGGCGGGGCGAACGCCGTCGATGCGGCGGCCGTCGCGCATCACCGTGATGCGGTCGCCGAGCGCGAACACCTCGGCCATGCGATGCGAGATATAGACGATGGACACGCCGTCGGCCTTCAGCCGCGCGATCAGGGCGAACAGCAGCTCGGTCTCGCGGTCGGACAGCGCCGCCGTCGGCTCGTCCATGACCAGGATGCGCGCGTTCTGGCTGATCGCCTTCGCGATCTCGACCATCTGCTGCTGCGCCACCCCCAGCTTGTCGACGGTGGTGGAGGGATCGATCTCGAACCCGATCGTGCCGAGCACGCGCCTGGCGTCGGCCAGAATCTTGCGGCGGTCGATGGTACCGGGAATGCGGCCCTTCGGCTCGCGGCCGAGGAAGATGTTCTGGGCGATATCGAGATGGGGGACCAGCGAGAATTCCTGGAAGATCACGGCGATGCCGAGCTTCTGCGCATCCGCGGTCGAAGAGATCGCGACCTTGTCGCCCTTGTAATAGAACTCGCCGGCATCAGCACGGTAGGCTCCGCACAGCACCTTCATCAGGCTCGACTTGCCGGCGCCGTTCTCCCCCAACAGCATATGGACTTCGCCGGGGAAGACGGCAAAGGAAACATCATCCAGCGCCTTGACGCCGGGAAACTCCTTGCTGATGCCGCGCAGCTCCAGCAGAGGCGCGGGTGAGGCGGGCTCGATAGCCAATGCGGCGCTGCTCATGCGTGCACTCCGCTCGCAAAAATCTTTCCGGGATTCATCAGTCCATCAGGATCGAGCGCGGTCTTGATCGATCGCATCACGTCGACGGCCTCGCCGAGCTCATCGGTGAGATATTCGATCTTGCCGAGCCCGATGCCGTGCTCGCCGGTGCAGGTGCCGTCCATCGCGATGGCGCGGGCGACCATGCGGGCCTGAAGCGCCTTGGCGCCCTCGGCCTCATCCGGCTTTGCCGGGTCGATCAGGATCAGCATGTGGAAATTGCCGTCGCCGACATGGCCGACGATCGGGGCGGTAAAACCGTGCTCGTCCGCGTCGCGCCTGGTCTCGGTCAGGCATTCCGCCAGCCGCGAGATGGGGACGCAGACATCGGTGATCACGGCGCGTGCGCCGGGCCGCAGGCCCAGGCCCGCATAGAGCGTGTTGTCGCGGGCGTGCCAGAGCCGGCTGCGGTCCTCCTGCGCCTTCGCCCAGGCAAAACCATGGCCGCCGTGGTCGGCGGCGATGGCTTGCGCGGCCTCGGCCTGCTCGGCAACGGAGCTCTCCGAGCCGTGGAATTCGAAGAACAGGGTGGGGGCCTCGCGATAGCCGAGCTTTGCGTAGGCGTTGATGCCGCGCATCATGACGTCGTCGAGCAGCTCGATGCGGGCCACGGGGATCGCGGACTGGATCACGGAGATCGCAGTGTCCACGGCATCGTGCAGGGTGTCGAAGCTGCAGACAGCGGCCGAGATCGCCTGCGGAACCGGGTGCACTTTCAAGGTGACTTCGGTGATGACGCCAAGCGTGCCTTCCGCGCCGACGAACATCCGCGTCAGGTCATAGCCGGCGGCCGATTTGCGTGCGCGCCTTGCGGTCCGGATCACGCGGCCGTCGGCCAGCACCACCTCCAGCGCCATGACGTTGTCCTTCATGGTGCCGTAGCGCACCGCCATGGTGCCGGAGGCACGCGTGGACGTCATGCCGCCGATCGAGGCGTCGGCGCCGGGGTCGATCGGAAAGAAAAGTCCGGTGCCGCGCAGCTCCGCATTGAGCTGCTTTCGCGTGATGCCGGGCTGCACGACGACGTCCATGTCGCTGTCATGCACCGTCAGCACCTTGTTCATCCGGGCGAAGTCGAAGCAGACGCCACCCGCGACCGCGGCCGCATTGCCTTCGAGCGAGGTGCCCGCGCCGAACGGAACGATTGGCATGCCCGCACTGGCGCAGAGCTTGACGATCTCGGCGACCTCCTGCGTGGTTTCAGGGAAGACGACGATGTCCGGCGGCAAATTGCGATAATGCGATTCGCTCTGCCCGTGCTGATCGAGCACGCCGCGCGCGACGCTCGCGCGCGGGCCGATCATGCCGGTGAGGCGATCGGCCAATATGCTCGTGCTGACCCGCGGTCCCATCCTTAGCTCCCGTCTGCTCCCTGTTGCCGGACTCTTGTTGGTCCTTCGTCTAGCCTAGGCGGCTCTCGCGTTACTCGCGACCTGCTTCAGGCCGAAATCGTAATTGAGGTGGAAATAGTCGCGCTCCACCATGCGACCATCCGGCGCACGGCCAGCAGGATGACCAGTGAATTCGCGGATCAGGCTGTCCTTGACGCCGAACACCACGTCAGAGTCGAGATATTTGTCGCCGGCGACGAACACATGGGTCACCAGCTGCTCGAAACCGGGCGCCGAGATCATGAAATGGACATGGGCGGGACGCCAGGGATGGCGGCCCTGGACCTCCAGCATCTCGCCAACAGGGCCGTCATGCGGGATCGGATACGCCGCCGGCTTGATCGACCAGAAATGGAAGCGGCCATTGGCGTCGGTATGGAAGCGCGCGCGCATCGCGAGATCGCCGATGTCGTCGAGCTGCTGCACGTCGTAATAGCCGTCATCGTCGGAATGCCAGACATCGACGATGGCGCCCGCGAGCGGTTGTCCGTCGACGGTCGAGACCGAGCCGGTGACGAGCATGGGATCGCCTTCCATCGGCCCCGAGATATCCGCGCCGCTGTCCTTCTCCGGCGCGGCCTGGACGAAGAACGGGCCGAGCACCGTCGTCTCGGTCGCGCCTTCCGGCACCGGATGGTTGATCGCGTCGACCAGCATGGAGACGCCGAGCGTGTCGGACAGCAGGATGAACTCCTGGCGCTTGTCGTCGCACATGTGCCCGGTGCGGGTCAGGAAATCGATGCCGTATTCCCATTCCTTCTGGGTCGGGCGGACCTCGCGGACGAAGGCATGAAGGTGGCGCACCAGCGCTTCGCTGACCTCTTTGATGCGTGGATCGGTCGCGTCCTTGATCCGCTCCAGCACCGCGTCCGTGATCGTGGTCTCGTTGAAGTTACGCATAGGTGTCTCCGCGATCAGAGTTTGGGTTCGCCAAGCCCGGACAGACGTTCCAGGTGCTTGACGGTCGCGATGAAGTCGGTGTCGCCGTCGCCCTGCGCGACCAGCGAGCCATAGGTCTCACGCACCTGCGCGGCGAGCTGCAGCGGCACGCCCACGGCGTGGCCGGCGCCGAGGATGAGATCGAGATCCTTGGCCATCTGCTTGCACGAGAAAGTCGACTCGAAATCGCGTGTCCGCAGCGGTGCGGTCTTGTACTTCACCATCGGCGAGGCCACCGCGCTATCGTCGAGCACCTTCAAAATGTCCTGCCAGGCGATGCCGCCCTTGCGCGCCAGTGCCAGGCTCTCGGCCATCATCGCGGCCGACACCGCGATCATCAGATTGACCGAGAGCTTTGCGTAGCGCGCTTCCTCGGCCGGCCCGAGATAGGTCTGGGCGCGGGTGAAGGCGGCGAACAACGACTTGGCGTTGTCGAAGGCATCCTTCGGCCCGGAGACGAAGCAGGTCAGGGCGCCGGTATGAACGATGCTGGCGTTGCCGGAGACCGGCGAACGCAGATAGGCAATGCCGCGGGCTTGAGCCGCGGCCGCAACTTCAGTGGAGGCCTCGACGCTCACGGTGCTGGTCTCGATCAGAACAGATCCAGCCGCCATCGCGGCGATCAGACCAGCGGGGCCGAGCAGCGCGCCGCGCAAGGCGGCGTCATCGGGCAGGGACGTGATGACCGTGGCCTTTCCGCTCACGGCCTCGGCCGGCGAAGCCGCAATCGAAATGCCTTGCGCACGCGCCTCGTTGATCCGGGCTGCGCTCTGATCGAATGCGGTCACGGCGTAGCCGGCCTTGGCGACGAGCGCCGACATCGGCAGGCCCATCTTGCCGATCCCGATGAAAGCGACATTCCTTGAAGCGTCGGTCATTGATCTCATCCATCGGCGCCTTCAGGCGGCGCGTCCCTGTCGTTCGATATCCTGCACCAGCCGCCGGCCGGATTGGGCCAGCAGGTCCTTCTTCGTCTCCAGCCCCTCGACCAGCAGCCGGCCGTCCCGCTTCTTCCAGGTACCGCCGATCATGACGGCCTCGATATTGGCAAGGCTCGTCTGCATCACGACGGTCGCGACGGGATCGTGCACCGGGAAGAGGTTGAGATCGGATGCGTTGATGATGACGAGGTCGGCGAGCTTGCCCGGCGTCAGCGAGCCGATCTGGCCCTCGCGGCCGAGCATGCGGGCGCCTTCGGTCGTGATCCAGCGCAGCGCCTCGCGGACGGGGATCGTGGTGGTCGCCGGAATGGTGCCGCTCACTTGACGCGACTCCGCATTGTCGAGCGCCCGCTGCATCGACAGCGCGACGCGGGCGACGGAGAAGAGATCGCCGGCCAGCACGGATTCCAGGTCGATCCCGATGGTCGGGCGCACGCCGCGCTTGAGCAGCCGTCCGGTGATCGGAAAACCGTGGCCCTGGATCATCTCGTTCTCGGGCGTCACCGAGAAGGAGACGCCGAGATCGACCATCTTGTCGAGGAGATCGTCGGGCAGGTCGTTGCCATGGACGATGTTGATGCCGGCGCCGACGAGGCCGGCCTCGATCAGCTTCTCCCAGCCGCCGGGCGTCTTGGCCGGACCGCCGCCCTGATGCATCGAGGCGATCAGCTTGAGCTCGCGCGCCAGGCGGAAATCGTGCATGGCGACGTCGAGCGTCGAATAATGCGGACCCAGAATGGCAAGCCCGAGCGTGACGAGGCCGTCGCGATCGGCGAAGGGACCTGCCAGCAGCCGCTCGACTTCGCTGCGCGGATGCGGAATCTCGGAGAAATGCGGCTCGCCCGGTTTCGGCTCGGGCTTCGGCGAGCCATGGAAGAAGGCGGCGCGGATGCCGCTTTCGATCAGCCCGCGCACGGCAGCGTCGGTATGGTCAGGCGTCGGATTGTTGTGGCACCAATCGACCAGCGTGGTGGTGCCGCAATTGATCTGGTTCAGCGCTCCGACGAGGGTCGCAATGTGGATGTCGTCGGGCCGGAACACGGTCGCGAGCCCGGCATGCATGCGGCGGAAATATTCCAGCAGCGTCCAATTGGCGGCATAGCCGCGCAACGCGGTCTGCCAGGTGTGCATGTGCGCGTTGATCAGGCCGGGGATGACGATGCGCCCGGTGCCGTCCACGATCTCGGTCTCGGAAGCGCCGCTGCCGAGGTCGATCGATGGGCGCACGTCGACGATGCGGCTGCCCTCGACCAGCACATCGCCGGTGCTGAGGTCGCCAATCGCGTCATCCATGCTGATGATGACCGCGGATTTGATCAGCGTGCGCCGCATCGCTTCAGGCCGCCGCTTTGATGGTAACAGGCGGCTCGCCGGCCCAGGCGCGGGCTATCAACTCCCGGATGGCATTGCGCTCGAGCGGGCGCGGATTCCAGTAGGCGTTGGTGACGGCAAGATCAGCCGCCCTGTCGATGCCGCTCTCGGGCATGCCGATGTCGCGCAATGCCAGCTTCGCGCCCAGCCGCTTCGCGAGCTCGTAGAGCCCCTGGGACGCGTCGGCCGCGCCGATCGCGCGCGATATCCGCGCCATGGCATCGGGCACCGCCGGTGCGTTGTAGGCCAGCGCATGCGGCAGCACGATGGTGTGGGTCTCGGCGTGCGGCAGATCGAAGGTACCGCCGAGCGTGTGGCAGAGCTTGTGATGCAGCGCCATGCCGACCGTGCCGAGGCAGACGCCGCAGAGCCAGGCGCCGTAGAGTGCTTCGGTGCGAGCCTCGCGGTCATCGCTTTTGGCCGCAATGGCGGGGAGGGCGCGCGCGATCGCGCGGATGCCTTCTTCCGCCATCAGCGACGTCACGGGATTGGTGTCGCGCGCATAGAGCGCTTCAACGGCATGCGCGATCGCGTTGATGCCGGATGTTGCGGCGAGGCTCGCCGGCAGCGTCAGGGTGAGGTCGACGTCGTAGATCACGGTCTCCGGCAGCACGGCTGCGTCGCGCACCGTGGTCTTCAGGCCGTTCTCGGTCTGGCCGACGATTGGCGTCATCTCCGAGCCGGCATAGGTGGTGGGAATGCAGAGCTGGTTGACGCCTGTGCGCAAGGCCAGCGCCTTGCCGAGGCCGGTGGTCGAGCCGCCGCCGAGCGAGACAACGCAATCGGCCTCGCATGCCTTCATCGCCGCGAGCGCGCGCTCCGTGACCTCGACCGGCGTATGCATGGTCGCGCCGGGAAAGATGCCGGCGTAGAGCGGGCCGAGGGCGGCCCCCAAGCTCTTGCCTTGCGCCTCCTGCTGCGGCGTCGTCAGCACCAGCGCGCGCTTGCCGCCGAGCCGCTCGATCTCGGCCTTGGCCGAGGCCAGCGTTCCGCTGCCGAACACGACGCGGCAGGGCAGGTTTTCAAAGGTGAACGAACCGATCATGCGCCGGTCTCTTTGATGGGATAATCGACCTGGAAGCGTCCGATCCGCAAGTCGCCCAGCGCCTCGCGGACGCGCAAATGTTCGGGGTGGGTGGCATAGGCGGCGAGTGCGGCCTGGTTGGTGAATTCGGAGAACAGCACCACGTCGCAGGCGTAGTCAACATCGCTGACGTCGACGCCCACCTCGATGTGGGTGAGGCCGTCGATCCGGCCCCGCAGTCCCTCGAACAGGGTCTTGACCTTGGAACGGGCCGCGGAACGCTCCGCGGGGGTCTCCCCGCGTAGCCGCCACATCACGATGTGCCTGATCGGGCCCGACATTTCCCAGTTTCCTCACCTGCTATCTTGCTCGTGTTCTGGCCATTTTGACTTGCGGGATGTGGAAATAAAGGTCAATATTTGTAAGTCTCTTTTTCTAAAAGTGGAAAAATGGATCGCCTGCTGCAATTGGAGGTGTTCTCCAAGACGGCCGAGCTCGGCAGCCTGTCAAAAGCCGCCGAGGCCTTGCGCATGTCGAATGCGGCGGCGAGCCGCCATCTCAGCGCGCTCGAGGAGCGCCTTGCGGTCAGGCTGATCGAGCGCAACACACGCAGGCTGTGGTTGACGGAGGCGGGGCAGGAGCTGCTGGAGCGCTCCAGCCGGGTGCTGAGCGAACTGGCGGAGGCCGAGGACATCGTCAGCGATCGCGCGCTGTCGCCGCAGGGCACGCTGCGGGTCACGAGCTCGCTGTCTTTTGCGGTGATCTATCTGGCGCCGATGCTGCCTTCCTTCCGCGCGCGCTATCCGAAGCTCAACATGCAGATCACGACCGCCAACCGCTATCCCGATTTCATCGAGGCCGGCATCGACGTCGCGATCCGGACGCGCGAGCAGGAGCCGGATTCGAACATCATCGTCCGCCGCATCGGCCAGATGCGGCGCGTGCTCGCCGCCGCGCCCTCCTATCTCGCAAGCGCCGGCGAGCCGGAGCAGCCCGCCGATCTCGCGCGCCACAACATGCTGGTCTACAATCTCGCAAACGATCCCTATTCGTTGCGCCTGCGCAAAAGCCATGGCGCGCAGACCGTCCGCATCACGCCGACGCTCGACAGCAATGACGGCCAGGTCATTCGCGGCGCGGCGCTGGCAGGGCTCGGCATCCTCATCCAGCCGCTCTACATCGTTCAAAGCGATATCGCGGCGGGCCGTCTCGTCCCGGTGCTGGTGGATTGGGAGCTGCCACTGCTCACCATGAACATCGCCTACCAGAACCGCGCCGGGCTGCCCGCCAAGATCAGGGCTTTTTCCGACTTCCTCGTCACCCACATCCGCGAGCATTCGGAGCCGGGCATCTGGATGGACGCGGCGAAGTGAGCGGGTAGCAGCCATGTATCTCGGCATCGATCTCGGCACTTCGGCGGTCAAGACCGTTCTCGTCGACGGTGCCCAGCGCGTGATTGCGAGCGAGAGCCGGCCGTTGACGACCGCCTCGCCGCTATCAGGCTATTTCGAGCAGGATCCCGCGCAGTGGATCGATGCAACCTTCGCCACGCTGGATGCCTTGAAGGCGACGCATGCCGGCGCGTTGGCGGCCGTCGAAGGCATTGGACTGTCCGGGCAGATGCATGGCGCCACGCTGCTCGATGCGAGCTCGAGACCGTTGCGGCCCTGCATCCTCTGGAACGACGGACGCTCCGCCGCCGAGTGTCGTGTCCTGGAACGACGCTGGCCCGCCTTGCGTGCGACGTCGGGCAACAAGGCGATGCCGGGATTCACCGCGCCGAAGCTGCTCTGGATCGCGACGCACGAGCCCGAAATCTTTGCGGCGACGAAACTCGTTCTGCTGCCAAAGGCCTATCTGCGCCTGGTGCTGAGCGGCGAGGCCATCGAGGACGTCTCGGATGCATCGGGATCGCTGTGGCTCGACGCCGCGCGCCGGGACTGGTCGGACGCAGCACTGGCAGCGACCGGCCTGTCGCGCGATCACATGCCGCGTCTGGTCGAGGGATGCGCGCCCGCGACCACGCTGCGCGGCGAGCTGGCGCGGCGTTGGGGCATGACCGGACAGCCGGTGATCGCAGGCGGTGCCGGCGACAATCCGGCAGGCGCTGTCGGCATCGGCGCGATCAGGCCGGGAACCGCGTTCGTGTCGCTGGGAACCTCGGGGGCCTTGCTGGCACCGACCAGCAGAATCGCTGCCAACCCGGACCGCGCGGTGCATACGTTCTGCCACGCCATTCCCGACATGTGGATTCAGGCCGGCGCGATCCTCTCGGCCGCATCCTGCCTGGCCTGGATCGCGCGCCTGTTCGGCGCCACCGAGGCCGAGTTGCTGGCGCCGCTTGGATTGCGCCCGCAGGCACCGTCGCCTGTGAGCTTCCTGCCTTATCTGGCGGGTGAGCGGACACCGCACGACGATCCCGCCGTGCGCGGCATGCTGAATGGTTTGAGCCATGGCACCGATCGCGGGTCGATCGTGCAGGCGGTGCTCGAGGGCGTTGCCTTCGCGCTTGCCGATTGCCGCGACGCGCTCGCGGATGCCGGCATTGCGATGACGGAAGCCGACGCCATTGGCGGTGGTTCACGGTCCGGGTTCTGGCTCTCGGTGCTGGCAAACGTGCTGAATGTTCCGGTCCATCGCTTTGCCGGAGGCGAGACCGGCGCGGCGTTCGGTGCGGCGAGATTGGGGCGGCTTGCTGTCACCGGTGAGGCGATCGCCGCCGTGTGCACGCGGCCGCAACGCATTGAGACGTTCGAGCCCGACGCAAGACTGGTCGATGCCTATGCCGAGCGGCTTCCCGCCTGGCGCGAACTGTATCGGCCGCGCCACTAGCACCGCCTCGACGTTGCATTCCCGTCTGTTCGGTATTGCTCTGTGCCGCAGCCTTTTGTTTAATGCGTGAACCGCGCTGACAAAATCATTGAGACGCGGGTAGGAAACGCATTGTGCGTCGGGAGGCACGATGAACGATCCGATCCTGGAGATGCGTGGGGTCTCAAAATCCTTCTTTGGCATCAAGGCGCTGCGTTCCGTCGATCTCACCGTCTATGCCGGCGAAATTCATGCCCTGATGGGTGAGAACGGCGCCGGAAAGTCGACGCTGATGAAGATCTTGTCCGGCGCCTACAGGCCCGATCCCGGCGGCGAGATCCGCATTGAAGGAAGCCCGGTACGGATCGAAGGTCCGCTCGGGGGGCGCGCGGCGGGCATCTCCATCATCTACCAGGAGCTGTCGTTGGCTCCCAATCTCAGTGTTGCCGAGAATATCTATCTCGGCCGGGAGCTGTCGCGAGCAGGCTTGCTGGCACGCGGCGCCATGCGCGAGGGCGTCGGCCCCATCCTGAAACGGCTGGGCGCGGACTTCCTGCCGTCGACGCTGGTGGCGCACCTCTCCATGGGCCAGCGGCAACTGGTCGAGATCGCGCGTGCGCTGCACGTCAGATCAAAAATCCTGATCATGGACGAGCCGACCACCGCGTTGTCGGCCGGCGAGAGCGCGCGGCTGTTCGCGCTGATCCGCCAGCTTCGCGCCGAGGGGCTTGCCATCATCTACATCTCGCATCGCATGGACGAGGTCTACGCGCTCGGCGACCGCGTCACCGTGCTGCGCGACGGCCGGCTGGTCGGGGCGCTCGACAAGCAGGACATCCGCGCCGACACCATCGTTCGGCTAATGGTCGGGCGTGACGTCTCCTCGTTCTACAAGAAG
This sequence comes from Bradyrhizobium sp. MOS001, assembly GCF_004634465.1. NCBI lineage: Bacteria > Pseudomonadati > Pseudomonadota > Alphaproteobacteria > Hyphomicrobiales > Nitrobacteraceae > Bradyrhizobium > Bradyrhizobium sp. MOS001. Next base: position 3,104 of record NZ_SPVJ01000029.1, on the reverse strand, counting down.
GATCATGATCCGGAGGCGGGGCGGGGGCATCCCGTGCTCGCAGCGATCGACATGGCCGATGGCCGGCGCGTCAAGGGCTGCTCGCTGACCGTGCATGCGGGCGAGGTGGTCGGCCTCGCCGGCCTGATCGGCGCGGGTCGCACCGAGCTTGCGCATCTCATCATTGGCGCGGCGCCCAGGACCTCCGGCCGTGTCGAGCTGGAAGGACGCCCGGTCGATATCCGCACGCCGGGTGAGGCGCTCGACATCGGCGTCGCCTATCTGACCGAGGACCGCAAGGCGCTCGGCCTGTTCCTGGACATGTCATGCCTGGACAACATCAACCTCGCGGTGCTCGGCCGGGATGCCCGGATCGGTTACATCCTCGACCGCGACAAGGCCCGCGACCGTGCCAACAGGGCGTTCGCAGCGCTCGGCATTCGTGCCGCCGATATCAACGTCACCGTCGGCGCATTGTCCGGCGGCAACCAGCAGAAGGTGCTGCTGTCGCGCCTGCTTGCGACCACGCCAAAGGTCCTTATCCTCGATGAGCCGACGCGCGGCGTGGATGTCGGCGCCAAGTCCGAGATCTATTCGATCATCGACAATCTTGCCAAATCCGGCACCGCGATCCTCGTCATCTCGTCCGATCTGCCCGAGATCATCGGCATCTGCGACCGCGTGGTCGTCATGCGGGCGGGGCATATCGCCGGTGAAATCGAGCGTGGCGCGACGTCGCCCCTGAACCAGGAAGACATCATGGCGCTCGCCACGGGGATGGAGCAACTCGATGCATGACGGCTCTCCAAAAACGGACACCGCCGCCGCCGCGGGCCTCGCGGCCGCGCAGGAGACGAAGCGTCAGCGTATAAGGCTTCTGATCCGCGCCGCCGGTATGCTGCCGGTGTTGTTGATCTTGTGCGGCGGCTTCCATTTTCTGTCGGAGGGCCGCTTCTTCACCGGACAGAATCTCGGCATCGTGTTGCAGCAGGCCGCAGTGAACACCGTGCTCGCCGCAGGCATGACTTTCGTCATCCTCACCGGCGGCATCGACCTCTCGGTCGGCTCGATCCTGGCGGCGTCCGCGATGGCCGGGTTGACGCTCTCCAAGCTGCCGGAGCTCGGGATGCTGTGGCTGCCGGCCGCGCTGCTCACCGGCCTCGGCTTCGGCGTCATCAACGGCGCGCTGATTGCACTCCTCCGCCTGCCGCCTTTCATCGTCACGCTCGGCTCTCTCACCGCCGTACGCGGCCTGGCGCGACTGCTCGGGGCCGACACCACCGTCTTCAATCCTTCCATTCCCTACGCCTTCATCGGCAATGGCTCGCTGACGCTCGTTCCCGGCGTCGCGTCGATCCCGTGGCTCTCGGTGATCGCCTTGCTCGTCATCCTCGTCTCGTGGCTGGTGCTGCGCCGGACGGTGCTCGGCGTGCACATCTATGCGGTGGGCGGCAATGAAAGCGCGGCGCGGCTTGCCGGCATCAAGGTCTGGACCGTGCTGATCTTCGTCTACGGCATCTCGGGACTCTTCGCCGGGCTCGGCGGCGCCATGCAGGCGGCGCGGCTCTATGCGGCCAACGGTCTCCAGCTCGGTCAGTCCTATGAGCTCGATGCGATCACCGCCGTGATCCTGGGCGGCACCTCGTTCGTCGGCGGCATCGGCTCGATCTGGGGCACGCTGGTCGGCGCGCTGATCATCGCCGTCCTGTCGAACGGCCTGATCCTCGTCGGCGTCTCGGACATCTGGCAATATGTGATCAAGGGCCTGGTGATCATCGGCGCCGTGGCGCTGGACCGCTACCGGCTGCAGGGCTCCGCCAGAACCTGAATGGGTTCGGCGCGCACCTGAGTGCGCATGGTGTGATGCGAATTTCCGCTGCGGCAACTGGTCTGCCGTGCCGGATAAGAATACAGACCAGGGAGGAAGCCAATGTTGAAGACGATCACGCTCGCCGGCGCCGCGATGGCGCTTGCCCTAAGCACCGCGCCATCCTTCGCCAAGGAACTCAAGTCGATCGGCGTCTCGCTGGGGTCGATGGGTAATCCGTTCTTCGTCGCGCTGTCGAAGGGCGCCGAGTTCGAGGCCAGGAAGACCAATCCCAATGTGAAGATCACGACGGTCGGCTTCGAATACGACCTCGGCAAGCAGGTTACCCAGATCGACAATTTCATTGCCGCCGGCGTCGACCTGATCCTGTTGAACCCCGGCGATCCCAAGGCGATCGGGCCGGCGATCAAGAAGGCGCAGGCGGCGGGCATCGTGGTCGTCGCGGTCGACACCGCGGCCGAAGGCGCCGACGCCACCATAACCACGAACAACGTGCAGGCCGGTGAGATCTCATGCCAGTACATCGTCGACAAGCTGGGGGGCAAGGGCGACGTCATCATCGAGAACGGGCCGCAGGTCTCGGCCGTGATCGACCGCGTCGTCGGCTGCAAGAACGTTCTCTCGAAGAATCCCGGGATCAAGGTGTTGTCCAGCGACCAGGACGGCAAAGGCTCGCGTGAAGGCGGTCTCACCATCGCGCAGGGCTATCTGACGCGCTTTTCCAAGATCGACGCCATCTTCGCTATCAACGATCCGCAGGCGATCGGCACCGATCTCGCGGCGCGCCAGCAAGGCCGCAGCGGCATTGTCATCACCGCGGTCGATGGCGCGCCCGACATCGAGGCCGCGCTGAAGGATCCGGCGGCGCCGCAGGTCCAGGCGTCCGCTTCGCAGGACCCGTTCTTCATGGCGCGGCGCGCGGTGCAGGTGGGCGTCGGCATTCTCAATGGCCAGAAGCCGGCCTCGACCGTCGAGCTCCTGCCCTCGAAGCTCGTGACCCGGGACAACGTCGCCGAGTACAAGGGCTGGACCTCGGATCGTTCTCAGTAGAACGCCGCCTGCTGCGGGAGCGGTCGGAACACGAGATGACGGGCGGCGTTGTGATCCACGCCGTCCGTCGTGCCACGCGCTAAAGCGGGATGGGGTTAGGTTGAATCGATTTGGGATTCCCAAATCGGTGTGTTTCTGATTCACCATTCTGGCTGGGTTGGAGGCCAGCATGGATGGGCAAGCCTTATTCTCTGGATCTTCGCAAGCGTGTCGTGTCCGCGATCGAGGGCGGGATGTCCCGCAATCA
>NZ_SPVJ01000028.1:0-105428 GCF_004634465.1 Bradyrhizobium sp. MOS001 | reverse complement strand
CTTCCACAAAGCTCGGCTGTCCCGTCCGCTTGACCGCCATCGCTACCCTCCAAGGCTTTGCCCTAGGGAATCACAATTGACGAATTACGCAACAGGCCCACAAGGGGAGAGGGGAAGAGCCTACAACGCCCGCACCTGCCAGAATCGCAGCGTCCGCCGCGCGTTCTCTGACGTCATTCGCGCGTAATTGCTTTTCGCCCTCGCGATATCAGCGGGTTTCATCGCGCCGGTGGCAAAGCGACTCTCGAGCACGGCGGCTGTGGTTTCCCAGCTGAGCTGGGCCGCCTTGCACGGCACCAGCAGGCCGTCCTCGCGCAGGCTCTGCATCAACGGGCGAATCACCTCAATGGTCGATCCGGACAGTGCCGCCAATGCAGCCACGGCTTCCTCGTAGCGCCGCTGCGTGGCGAAGCCGAGCAGCGTCGCTTCGGTCAGCTGGCCAGTCGCCTTGAGATTTGCGATGGCCCGCTTGGCGCCTTCGAAATCGCGCACGACCGACATCTCGCGCTCGACACCGACGGTCACGGCGGCGATCGCGCCCTGGATCTCCTCGAACAGATGCGGCGGTGCGCGCGACAGCAGCCGGGTGCGCACGGTATCCGTGGCCGAGCGCAGCAACCGGCGGCGCAAGTCGGACGGTAGGTCGACGCGGACGCCGACGCTCACGGCGAGCTCGGGATCGGCCTCGGCCTGCCCGACGATGACGGCAAATCCGTTTCCGGAAACGCGCGCGCCGGGATTGGCGGCAAGCCGCCGGCTGACGCTGGGATAGCGCCGCGCCAGCAGCGCATCGGTGACGATCTCCTTCAGCCACCAGCGCCCGGCGACCGCGAGCAGATGCGACTCGCCCTTGCTGGAGGCGATCTTCACCAGCTCGCCATCGTCGAGGCGCGCGGATTCCTGGAGCACGGGGCCGGCGATGCGAATCTCGTCATTATTGGCGAGGCGGCGAATCACGGAGGGCGGCGCCTGCGCGATCGGCGCAAGCTGCGCGCTGATCTCGGCCAGCGCAATTCGTGCGCCCATGTCGGCGATGGCGCGCAGCTCGATGGTGCCGATCAGGCGCTCGAGCACGTCGTCGAACAGCGCGATCTGCTCGTTGCCAAAACTTCCGGCGGAGGAGAGGAACAGGTCGGTGACGCGGCGGGCCGTTTCCAGGCCCTTTTCCGCCGAGCCGAGCCGAATCGCTGATTCGACTTCATCGATGATCGAAAACTCGGCCGTGGACATGACGCGTTGCTCGTCCTGAGCGAATGACGGAAGCTTGTTCTAAGCAATCGCTATCAATAGAGACGAGCACTGAACGTTTCGTAAACCACGGGGCGGAAGGCGAGCACTGCTTTGCTCCCCGACCGGCCACTGCTCCTCATCCTGAGGCGCCCGCGAAGCGGGCGTCTCGAAGGATCGAGGCCCGGCTGCAACCAGCGGGCCTTCATGGTTCGAGACGGCCGCTACGCGGCCTCCTCACCATGAGGGTCTGGCAACGTCATTCCCCATTCCACCCGCAGGCGCGGAGCTTCTCATGCATGTGGGGCGGGGCCGGCGCGACCACGCGGATCGGCTCCTTGTTCCGGGAGATCGGCACCACGATCTCGCGGGAATGCAGGTGCAGCCGCGGCTCGCCGAAGCGCGGGCCGTTGCCGTAAATGTTATCGCCGAAAATCGGCCAGCCGGTCGCGGCCGAATGCACCCGCAATTGATGGGTTCGGCCGGTCACCGGTTCCATGGCGAGCCAAGCCAGCCCGTCGCCCCGGCCCATCACTTTCCAGTTGGTGATCGCCTTCTGGCCCTCGGGATCGGGTTTCTGCCACCAGCCGCGCTCGGCATTGAGCCGGCCGAGTGGCATGTCGATGGTGCCTTCGTCTTCGGCAGGGCCGCCCTCGACCACGGTCCAGTAGGTCTTGCCGATCTTGCCGTGCTTGAAGAGGAGGCCGAGTGAGGCCGTCGCCTTGCGGTGACGGCCGAGCACGAGGCAGCCTGAGGTGTCCTTGTCCAGCCGGTGGGCCAGCACCGGCGGCCGCGGCAGGCCGAAACGAAGCGCGTCGAACGACGTTTCCAGATTGGCCCCACCCTTGGGGCCGCGGTGCACCGGCAGGCCGGCGGGCTTGTCGATGACCAGCATCAGCCCGTCGCGATGGAGCACGCGCGCCAGGATCTCGTCGGCGGTCAATTCGGGAACATCGAGCAATTGCAAGACTTTCGGTCAACACTTTCGTTTGGGAGCCGGAACGGCTAACACACCGCCACCATGAACGATACCACGTCAGATCCCCCCAAGCTGAGCTGGTGGCGCCGCCTGTCCAACGGGCTGAAGCGCACCTCGTCCTCGCTCGGGACCGCGGTCGCCGACCTCGTCACCAAGCGCAAGCTCGACCGCGCCATGCTCGACGACATCGAGGACGTGCTGCTGCGCGCCGACCTCGGCACGTCGGTCGCGGTGCGGATCGCGGACGCCGTCGGCACGGGCCGCTACGACAAGGCGATCTCGGCGGACGAGGTCAAGGACGTCGTCGCCACCGAGGTCGAGAAGGTGCTGGCGCCGGTGGCAAAGCCGCTCGAGATCGACGCGGGCAGGAAGCCGTTCGTCATCCTCGTCGTCGGCGTCAACGGCTCCGGCAAGACCACAACCATCGGAAAGCTCTCGCAAAAATTCGCATCCGAAGGCCGCAAGGTGATGCTGGCCGCCGGCGATACGTTTCGCGCGGCAGCGATCGAGCAGCTCAAGGTCTGGGGCGAGCGCACCAGGACGCCGGTCATCGCCGGCACGCAGGGCTCGGATTCGGCAAGCCTAGCCTTCAACGCGCTGACGGCAGCGAAGGAGCAGGCCATCGACGTGCTCCTGATCGACACGGCCGGCCGCCTGCAGAACAAGGCCGAGCTGATGAACGAGCTCGAAAAGGTCGTGCGCGTGATCCGCAAGGTGGATGACACTGCGCCGCATGCCGTGCTGCTTGTGCTCGACGCCACCGTCGGCCAGAACGCGCTGTCGCAGGTCGAGGCCTTCCATCGCACGGCGGGGGTCACCGGCCTCGTGATGACGAAGCTCGACGGCACCGCGCGCGGCGGCATTCTGGTGGCGCTCGCGGAGAAATTCAAACTGCCGGTGCATTTCATCGGCGTCGGCGAAGGCGTCGACGATCTCGCGCCGTTCACCGCGCGCGATTTCGCCCGTGCGATCGCCGGAATCGAAAGCTGAGAATGGACAAGACCCAGCCGCATCCGCTGTTCAAGCTCGCGACCGAGCTCGGTCCGCTGCTCGTGTTCTTCTTCGTGAATGCGAAGTTCAATCTGTTCGCCGCGACCGGCGCCTTCATGGTCGCGATCGTCGCGGCGATGATCGCGTCCTATGTGGTGACGCGCCACATCCCGATCATGGCGATCGTGACAGGCGTGATCGTGCTGGTGTTCGGCACGCTGACGCTGGTGCTGCACGACGAGACCTTCATCAAGGTCAAGCCGACCATCATCTACGGCCTGTTCGCGGCGATCCTCGGCGGCGGGCTGTTGTTCGGCCGCTCCTTCATCGCCGTGATGTTCGACCAGATGTTCAACCTGACCCCGCAGGGCTGGCGCATCCTCACGCTGCGCTGGGCGCTGTTCTTCGCCGGCATGGCCATCCTGAACGAGATCGTCTGGCGCACCCAGAGCACGGATTTCTGGGTGAACTTCAAGGTGTTCGGCGTCACCCCGATCACGATGATCTTCGCCATCGCCCAGATGCCGCTGACCAAGCGCTACGGGATCGAGCCGGCGTCGCTGGAGGCGAGCGAGGCCGACGCGGGGGATGTAAGGAAGGGCTGACGGTCGCTCAGCTCGTCATTGCGAGCTGAAATGCGGCCAAACACTCAACTGTCATCGCCCGGCTTGACCGGGCGATCCAGTATTCCAGAGACAGTCGTGAGATACGGTGAGGCCGCGGCGTACTGGATGCCCCGGTCAAGCCGGGGCATGACAGCGGTGTTTGTAGCTGGCTTGTTCGCTCGCACTGACGACGACGTCAGCTCCCCGCCTTCAACGCCTTCTCCATCTGCGGGAGCAGCACCGTCCGCAGATTGTCCGGCGTGATCGGTCCGACCAGCTTGTAGACGATGGTGCCTTCGCGCCCGACCACGAACGTCTCCGGCACGCCATAGACGCCCCATTCGATCGAGGCGCGGCCGTTGGCGTCCACGCCGACGCGGCCGAACGGGTTGCCGTAGCGGCCGAGGAAACGGCGCGCGTTGTCGGCCGCGTCCTTGTAGTTGATGCCGACGAGCTGGAAGCGTTTGTCCTTGGCGAGCTCGGTCAGGAGCGGCGCCTCGTCATGGCAGGGCACACACCAGGACGCCCAGACATTGACGAGGCTGACCTTGCCTTTGAACGCGGCGGGATCGAGGCCCGGCACCTGCGAATTGTCGGCCTGCAATCCCTCGAGCGCCGGCAGCGCGGTCTGTGGCGCCGGCCGGCCGATCAGCGCGGACGGAATCCGCGAGGGATCGCCGCTGCCGAGCCGGAACCAGAACAGCAGCGCCAGGGCGATGAAGGCGATCAGCGGCAGCACCATCAGGAAGGTGCGGCGCTGCGGCGGAGCGGACGTCGGTTGATCGCTCATGATTGATCGCTCACGGCGTGTCCGTTGCGCTGCGTCCGGAGCGGCGCGTGACGCCGCTGCGGTCGAGCTCGCGCAGGCGCTCGGTCTGGCTGCGATAGTCGAGCACGATCCAGCCGATCAGGATCACGACCACGAGCGCCGCCGCAGCATAGGACGTCACGATGAAGGACGCGTAGGGACCAAGTGACATCGTCATGCGGCCTTCTGGCTCGCCTGCATCATCTGCAAGGAGCGGACACGGCGGCGCAAGATCTCGTTGCGCATCGCCGCCAGGTGCAACGTGACGAACAGCAGCGTGAACGCGATGGCCATCAGCAGCAGCGGGATCAGGAACGATTTGTCGAGCGTCGAGCCGCCCATGCGCATCACCGACGCCGGCTGGTGCAGCGTGTTCCACCAATCGACCGAGAATTTGATGATGGGCAGGTTGATCGCGCCGACCAGCGTCAGCACCGCGGCCGCGCGTGCCGCGCGCGAGGGATCCTCGACCGCGCGCCACAGCGCCATCAGGCCGAGATACATCACGAAGAGGATCAGCACCGAGGTCAGCCGCGCGTCCCATTCCCAATAGGTGCCCCACATCGGCCGGCCCCACAGCGATCCCGTGAGCAGCGCGAGAAAGGTGAAGGCGGCGCCGATCGGCGCGGCGGCTTTGGCGGCGACGTCGGCGAGCGGATGCCGCCACACCAGCGTGCCCAATGAGGCGATGCTCATCACGCCCCAGACGAACATCGACAGCCAGGCGTTGGGCACGTGGATGAACATGATCTTCACCGTCGCGCCCTGCTGGTAGTCGTCGGGCGCGAGGGCAGACTGGTAGAGGCCGATGGTGAGCAGGATGACGGTCGCGGCCACAAGCCACGGCAGCACCCGCGCCGTCAGCGCGAGGAACCGTGTCGGATTGGCGAGATCGATCAGCGTCATGGTATTCTGATAATCACAGGTCAGCACTCACGCAATCAGCATAAAAGCGCGCAGCGAAAGTTGATCGGGGTCAAGGGTAATCCAGCCCATTTCAGTCGAGACCATGGCGCAAGCTCGCCGCCGCCGCGAAAGGGCCGATGACGAGGCTGACCAGCGACAGCGCGCACAGGATCGAGAACGGCGCGCCGAACGTCATCGGACCGACGATCACGGCCTGCGAGGCCGCGACGCCGAAAATCAGCACCGGGATCGACAGCGGCAGCACCAGCACGGCCATCAACAGTCCGCCCCGGTGCAGCGTCACCGCCAGCGCCGCGCCGATCATGCCGGTGAAGGTCAGCGCCGGCGTACCGGCCAGGAGCGTCAGCGCCACCGCCCCGGTCGCGACCATGTCGAGGTTGAGCAGCAGGCCGAGCACCGGGGTTGCGACAATCAGTGGCAGGCCCGCGGCCAGCCAATGCGCCAGCGCCTTGGCGGCGCAGGCGAGTTCCAGCGGCGTCCGGCTCATCGTGATCAGGTCGAGCGAGCCGTCCTCGTGGTCGGCCATGAACAGCCGGTCCAGGGTGAGCAGGCTCGCCAGCAGCGCGCCGAGCCACAGGATCGCCGGCCCCAGCCGCGACAGCAGCGCCAGATCCGGCCCCACCGCGAACGGCATCAGCACGACGACGGTCAGGAAGAACAGCACCCCGATCAATGCCCCGCCGCCGACACGGAGCGCGATCCGGATGTCCCGGCGGATGAGGGCGGACAGGGCGGTCATGGGGTGGCCTCGATGGGCACGGCTGCACTCCCTCCCCCCTTGCGGGGGAGGGTCGGGGAGGGGGGTAGCCCCGGGAGAGATGTCTGTTTCGGGCAGATTGTCCGCAACAGAGCAGCCGCTTCCCAACTGCTTAAGCCGATAGAGCGCGCCGTGTGGCACCCCTCTCCCTGACCCTCCCCCGCATCCGCCTTCGCCAAGGCTTCGGCGGACAGGAGGGGGGAGGGAACGGAGAGGGCGGAGCCCAGCCGCTTAGAAAGCTGAGGGTCCGTCGGAATCATGTCATTTCCCCAATCCTCAGCTCCCGCGAATCGATGCCGAGCGGCGCATGGGTCGCAGCGATGATCAGGCCGCCGCGGCCGAGATGCTCCCGCATCAGGCCCTCGAACATGCCCTGGCCGGCCACGTCCAGCGCCGTGGTCGGCTCGTCCAGCAGCCAGACCGGGCGGCGCACCGTCAGCAGCCGGGCCAGCGACAGGCGGCGGCGCTGGCCGGCGGACAGGAAGGCCGCGGGCAGGTGAGTGGCGTGATCGAGCCCGACGATGGCGAGGCTCTTGGCCGCATCACTGCGCTCGCCGCCCAGAAAATCAGCCCAGAATGACAGGTTTTCCGCCACGCTCAGTGCCGGCTTCAGGGCGTCGCGATGGCCGAGATAGTGGCACTGCTCCGGCAGCGTCAGCTCGGCATCGCCGCCATCGAGCGCGATTGTCCCGCCGGCCGGAATCAGCAGGCCCGCGATCAGCCGCAGCAGCGAGGTCTTGCCCGAGCCGTTCCGGCCCACGACCGCCACGGCTTCGCCCGAGACCGCCTCGAAATCGAGCCCGGAAAACACCTCGCGCCCGCCGCGCACGCAAACGACCCCGCGTCCGGACAGCTGCATCTTGCCTTGGTTCAATCCGCTCAAAGCCTGGCCTCAGGAAATCTTGGGGTAGCGCATGGGAATTTTTGGCTCGCGGATTGCTGCGGCACGTTTGTGGCTGTGGCGGCGCGGTTAGAAAGCTTCTATAAGCCCGGAACTACTTGATGCAGCAACTCAACCTGCCCCTGCAAGCGACCCAGCCGGACTCGCTGACGGTGTTAAAATACCCCTTGCCGGGTATAACTAACAATTGGGATTTCCTACATGACCTCGCTCGACAGCTTCAAATGCAAAAAGACCCTCAAGGTCGGCGCCAAGACCTATGTCTATTACAGCCTGCCCACGGCCGAGAAGAATGGTCTGAAGGGAATTTCGAAACTCCCCTATTCGATGAAGGTTCTGCTCGAGAACCTCCTGCGCAACGAGGACGGCCGCACGGTCAAGAAGGAAGACATCGTGGCGGTGTCGAAGTGGCTGCGCAAGAAGTCGCTGGAGCATGAGATCGCATTCCGCCCGGCCCGCGTGCTGATGCAGGATTTCACCGGCGTGCCGGCCGTGGTCGATCTCGCCGCGATGCGCAACGCGATGCAGAAGCTCGGCGGCGATGCCGAGAAGATCAACCCGCTGGTTCCGGTCGACCTCGTCATCGACCACTCCGTGATCGTGAACTTCTTCGGCGACAACAAGGCCTTCGGCAAGAACGTCACCGAGGAATACAAGCAGAACCAGGAGCGCTACGAGTTCCTGAAGTGGGGCCAGAAGGCGTTCTCGAACTTCTCGGTCGTGCCGCCCGGCACCGGCATCTGCCATCAGGTCAATCTCGAATATCTCTCCCAGACGGTCTGGACCAAGAAGGAGAAGATGACGGTCGGCAAGAAGACCGGCACCTTCGAGGTCGCCTATCCCGACTCGCTGGTCGGCACCGACTCCCACACCACCATGGTCAACGGTCTCGCCGTGCTCGGCTGGGGCGTCGGCGGCATCGAGGCGGAAGCCTGCATGCTCGGCCAGCCGCTGTCGATGCTGCTGCCTACCGTCGTCGGCTTCAAGCTGAAGGGCGCGATGAAGGAAGGCGTCACCGCGACCGACCTCGTGCTGACCGTGACGCAGATGCTGCGCAAGCTCGGCGTGGTCGGCAAGTTCGTCGAGTTCTTCGGTCCCGGCCTTGATCACCTGTCCGTCGCCGACAAGGCGACCATCGCCAACATGGCGCCGGAATATGGCGCGACCTGCGGCTTCTTCCCGGTCGACGCTGCTGCGCTCGATTACCTCAAGACCTCCGGCCGCGCTCCGGCGCGCGTCGCGCTGGTGCAGGCCTATGCCAAGGCGCAGGGCCTGTTCCGCACCGCCAAGTCGGCCGATCCGGTGTTCACGGAAACGCTGACCCTCGACCTCGGCGACGTCGTTCCCTCGATGGCCGGTCCGAAGCGTCCCGAAGGCCGCATCGCGCTGCCGTCGGTCGCCGAAGGCTTTTCGCTCGCGCTCGGCACCGAGTACAAGAAGACCGACGAGCCCGGGAAGCGCTTTGCCGTCGACGGCAAGAACTTCGAGATCGGTCATGGCGACGTCGTGATCGCCGCCATCACCTCCTGCACCAACACCTCGAATCCGAGCGTCTTGATCGGCGCCGGCCTGCTTGCGCGCAACGCTGCCGCCAAGGGCCTCAAGGCAAAACCGTGGGTGAAGACGTCACTCGCGCCGGGCAGCCAGGTGGTCGCGGCCTATCTCGCCGATTCCGGTCTGCAGGCTGATCTCGACAAGGTCGGCTTCAACCTGGTCGGCTTCGGCTGCACCACCTGCATCGGGAATTCCGGTCCGCTGCCCGAGGAGATCTCGAAGTCGATCAACGACAACGGCATCGTCGCGGCCGCCGTGCTCTCCGGCAACCGCAACTTCGAAGGCCGCGTCTCGCCGGACGTGCAGGCGAATTATCTCGCTTCGCCGCCGCTGGTCGTCGCCCACGCGCTCGCGGGCAGCGTCACCAAGAACCTCGCCGTCGAGCCGCTCGGTGAAGGCAAGGACGGCAAGCCGGTGTACCTCAAGGACATCTGGCCGACGACGAAGGAGATCAACGCCTTCATGAAGAAGTTCGTGACCGCGTCGATCTTCAAGAAGAAGTATGCCGACGTGTTCAAGGGCGACACCAACTGGCGCAAGATCAAGACGGTCGAGAGCGAGACCTATCGCTGGAACATGAGCTCGACCTATGTGCAGAACCCGCCCTATTTCGACGGCATGAAGAAGGAGCCGGAGCCGGTCACCGACATCATCGAGGCGCGCATCCTCGCCATGTTCGGCGACAAGATCACCACCGACCACATCTCGCCGGCCGGTTCGATCAAGCTCACCTCGCCCGCCGGCAAATATCTCAGCGAACACCAGGTGCGTCCGGCCGACTTCAACCAGTACGGCACGCGTCGCGGCAACCATGAAGTGATGATGCGCGGCACCTTCGCCAACATCCGCATCAAGAACTTCATGCTGAAGGGCGCTGACGGAAATATCCCGGAAGGCGGTCTCACCAAGCACTGGCCCGACGGCGAGCAGATGTCGATCTACGACGCCGCGATGAAGTACCAGCAGGAGCAGGTGCCGCTGGTGGTGTTCGCCGGCGCCGAATACGGCAACGGTTCCTCGCGCGACTGGGCTGCGAAGGGCACGCGCCTGCTCGGCGTCCGCGCCGTGATCTGCCAGAGCTTCGAGCGCATCCACCGCTCCAACCTGGTCGGCATGGGCGTGCTGCCGCTGACCTTCGAAGAGGGCACCTCCTGGTCGTCGCTCGGCCTGAAGGGCGACGAGAAGGTCACGCTGCGCGGCCTGGTCGGCGACCTGAAGCCGCGTCAGAAGCTGACCGCGGAGATCGTCTCCGGCGACGGTTCGTTGCAGCGGGTTTCGCTGCTTTGCCGCATCGATACGCTGGATGAGCTCGATTACTACCGGAACGGCGGCATTCTGCACTACGTGCTGCGCAAGCTCGCGGCCTAAGCGCGAATTTGTGAACGGTGGCTCACCGCGACGTGAGTAGAAGGTTAAACGAGGGCGGCCTATCACAAGGCCGCCTTCGTGCGTTAGAACACGCGTCCGATGGTCCCGCCCGGCGGAAAACCTCGCCCCGGACGGTTGAATGTACGATGCCCGTAAGACTACGGTGACCATCAGGCGATAGGATCTTCCCCCACGCGTGCGAGGTGTGACGTTCAAAATGACTGCAATGATGGCTTCTAATCTGGTTTCGCGCTGGTCCGGTGCACTCTGGTCGGGAGCACTTGGTATCTGCGCCATCGTCGCCGTCATCCGTCCCGCCGAGGCTGATCCTCGCGCCGTAGTCGAGCTCTTCACATCGCAGGGCTGCTCCTCCTGCCCGCCCGCCGACCAGGTCATCGGCGATCTCTCCAACGACCCGTCGATCATCGCGCTGAGCATGCCGATCGACTATTGGGATTATCTCGGCTGGAAGGACACGCTTGCGGATTCGCGCTTCTCGGCGCGGCAGCGCGCCTATTCGCGCATGCGCGGCGACCGCGAGGTCTATACGCCGCAAGTCGTGGTCAACGGTTCGACGCATGTCATCGGCAGCGATCGCGCCGGCATCGAGAGCGCGATCGGCAAGACCGACAACGGCGCAGGCGTAATGAGCGTGCCGGTGACGATGTCGCTTGCAGGCAAGCAGATCAACGTGTCGGTGGCGGCGAGCAAGGAGTCGGCGGTCTCGCACGGTGAGGTCTGGATCTGCTCGATCACGAAATCGGTGCCGATCGCAATCAGCCGCGGCGAAAATCGCGGACAGCAGATCACCTATCACAACGTCGTGCGCAACCTGCTCAAGGTCGGCGACTGGAACGGGCGTCCGGAAAGCTGGACGGTGCCGTTGGAAAATCTCACGCGCGACGGCGTCGACGGCGCTGTGGTCTATGTCCAGGACGGCAGCCGTGAGAAGCCGGGTGCGATGCTCGGCGCAGCTTACACGTCGCTGCACTAGATCAGATTTCTCTCGCCAGCGTCGTACTCGCTCTCACGCCTCATGGTGAGGAGCGCCCTTGCGCGCGAGGCGGACGATGCTACGCGTCGCCGCGAGAACCATGCAGGCGCGGCTGATGCAGCGGCCTTCCATCCTGCGAGACGCCGCCTCGCGGCTCCCCAGGATGAGGGGAGAGAGTCGTCTTCGCGTCAATCAGAGGGAAGTTGATCGTGCCGGAAACATCTCGGCACAAACCAAAAAGGACCAACTTGCGTTGGCCCTCCTTGTCGCGCGTACAGACCCGATCCTGACGGCCCCGGGGGGCTGGGGGCTGAGGAATCCGGAACCGGAAGGACCGGGTCAACGCACACAGGTCTTTTCGCAATGCAGGGCGGCAGGCGCTTGGCGGAAAAGCGGCGATATCAAGATTCCTTCTAACGATCCCGTGACGGTTTGCCGCGATAGAATTCCACTCCTGCGTGTGCTCCGATTCGCCCCCGATTCAATCAGTTGAGTGAAGAGCCCCTTGCGGCGGGGAACAGTTGGCGCGATCATGCAACTGTCATGATCCGCGGTTCCGGGGACGGTCCTTCGCGGATGCGATCATGCCGCGAGATGAGGAGGCGCTCGATGAGTCTGACGCCGGAGGATGCCGATCCGAGCGAGCAGCGCGCAGTGGCGCGCCCCACCGCTGCGAATGCCCAACCCAACCGGGTGACATTCAACCGGCTGGAACTGAACCGCATCCTCAACCTCTACGGCCGCATGGTCGCCGACGGCGAGTGGCGCGACTATGCCATCGACTTCCTGAAGGACCGCGCGGTGTTCTCGGTCTTCCGCCGCGCCTCGGAAGTGCCGATCTATCGCATCGAGAAGGACCCGCGGCTGGCGCGCAAGCAGGGCATGTACAGCGTGATCTCGGCGACCGGCCTGATCCTGCGCCGCGGCCACGAGCTCGAGCGCGTGCTGCTGGTGATCGATCGCAAGTTGGCGGTGGTTTAGCCTTACGGACGGTGCCGTAGGGTGGGCAAATGCGCACCGCGCCGTGCCCACCATCTTTCCTCAATCGCCGGGCATCTGGGCACGTTTCCGCCTTCGCTCTCCGAGCTACGGCGGACAAGTCGCTTTGCCCACCCTACGAGACCGAGGTTATTTCGGCACCGTGCTCGCGCCCTCGCCGAGGTCGCGTTGCATCATCACCGTGTCGAGCCAGCGGCCGAATTTCAGGCCAACATTGGGATGCGTGCCGATCATCTTGAAACCGCCGCGCGTGTGCACGCCGATCGAACCGGCATTGGCGGAATCGCCGATCACCGCGATCATCTGGCGGAAGCCGCGCGCCTCGCATTCGGCGATCAGCCGGTCCAGCAGCAACGAGCCGATGCCGCGGCGGTGGAACGTGGGATCGAGATAGATCGAGTTCTCGACCGTGAAGCGGTAGGCCGGCCGCGGCCGGTAGGCGCCGGCATAGGCATAGCCGGCGACGCTACGATCGAGGATGGCGACGAAATAGGGGTAGCCACCGTCGACCAGCGCGCGGTAGCGGCGCGTCATCTCGGCCAGATCCGGCGGCGCCAGCTCGAATGTCGCGGTGCCCTCGCGGACGGCCTGCTTGTAGATGGCGGTGATGGCGGGAAGGTCGGCCTCAATGGCGGGCCTGATCTCAGGTGCGGACATGGCGGCGAGATTAGAGCCTTCCCGCGGTCACTGGAAGGGGCAACGCCGCTTCCCCATGCTCCGTCATTGCCAGCGCAGCAGCCCTCCAATCTTCTCCGCTGTCATGCCCCGCGCAGGCGGGGCATCCAGTACTCCGAGACAGCGCGGCTAGAACCGAGCCGCTGCGGCGTACTGGATCGCCCGCCCCAGTGCGCAATTGCGCACAAGGCGGGCGATGACAAGCCGGGGGGGGGGGCGTCGCGCATCCCGGCCCAAACAAAAACCCCGGCCTCTCGGCCGGGGTTCGTATCCGTTCCCTCGTCGAAGCGCTTAGTCGCGCTGGCCGAGGAGCTGCAGGAGCAGCGTGAACAGGTTGATGAAGTTCAGGTACAGCGACAGCGCGCCGGTGATGGCCGCACGCTCTGCGATGTCACCGCCGGCCGAGGCGTAGCCGTAGATGTAGTCGTTCTTCAGCCGCTGGGTGTCCCAGGCGGTGAGGCCGGCGAACACCAGCACGCCGACCACGGACACGATGAACTGCAGCATCGTGCTGGCCAGGAACAGGTTGACCAGGCTCGCGATGATGATGCCGATCAGGCCCATGAACAGGAACGAGCCCATCCCGGTCAGATCACGCTTGGTGGTGTAGCCGTAGAGGCTCAGTGCGCCAAACGTGGCCGCGGTGATGAAGAACACCCGCACGATCGAGGTGTGCGTGAACACCAGGAAGATCGAGGACAGCGAGATGCCCATCAGCGCCGCGAACACCCAGAACAGGATCTGCGCGGTCGAGGGGGCGAGACGGTTGATGCCCGCCGAGATCACGAACACCATCGCGAGCGGCGCGAGCATGAACAGCCACTTCAGGGGGCTGACGAACATCGCGTAGCCGAACGGCGTCAGGAACAGCTTGCCGACGCGGACGGCTTCCGGGGTCGGAACGTCGGTCACGGCGGCCATATAGACGCCGAGCGCGGCCAGGCCGGTGATGGCGAGGCCGATGCTCATGTAATTGTAGATGCGCAGCATATAGGCGCGCAGGCCGGCATCGACCGTCGCGGCGTCAACACGCCCGGCGGCCCTGCCGAAAGGAGAAGCGTAGTTACGGTCTAGGTCCGACATGGTCGAATTCCCGTTGGTTAGCCCGGTCCGGCATGAGGGTCGCCATGCCGCCGGTTCGTCAAATTCTATCTCGGATACCGATCTGTGCCGACTAAATTCTGGCTCATAATCGGGGGTCCGAACCCATTGGATATGTGGGAAACTAACACATTCGCTGCAACCGTCCACGCGCGGCTGAATGTCGCCCTCGCCCGCAATCCTGGCGAGCAGACGTGGTTAATCGCTGGAATCGTGCGATTCCGACATCGCGGGCTCGCCCGCTACCATTTGTCACAAATTCCGCAACACCGTGGCGGGCTTTTTGTTCAATGCCAGCAGCGTCCCGGCGAGCCCAAGTCCGACCGTGACGACCAGGGCCGCCGCGACCACGCCGGCCGCGCTGCCGGCCTGCCAAACGAAACTCAGCGTCATCAGCCGCGTCACGATCATCCAGGCCGCGACGCTGCCGGCGATCACGCCGAACACCGCGGTGGCAAGTCCGATCAGCAGGTATTCGAGGGCATAGGCGCCGAGCAGCCGCAGCCGGGTCGCGCCGAGGGTCTTGAGGATCACCGCATCGTAGACCCGGTGGCGGTGGCCGGCGGCGAGCGCGCCGCCCAGCACCAGGATCGCCGAGATCAGGGTCACCGCGCTGGCGCCGCGGATCGCGAGCGCCAGATTGGTCACGACCGAGCCGACCGTCTCCATCACCTCGCGCACGCGCACGCTCGTCACCATCGGATAGGTGTCGGCGACTTGCCTGATGATCTTGCCGTCGCCGGCCGCAGTGCCGCCGGCCTCGGTCAGCGTCGCGATATGGGTGTGCGGCGCGCCCTTGAAGGCGTTGGGCGAGAACACCAGCACGAAATTGATGCCCATGCCCTGCCAGTCGATGGTTCGCAGATTGCCGATTTTGGCCGGGATGTCGCGGCCGAGCACGTTGACCACGATCTCGTCGCCGAGCTTGAGACCGAGTCCGTCGGCGATCTTCTTCTCCATCGAGACCAGCAGGGGGCCGGAATAGTCGGCGCTCCACCATTCGCCCTCGACCACCTTGGAACCCTTCGGCAGCTCGGCGGTATAGGTCAGGCCGCGGTCGCTTTGCAGCACCCATTCGGAATCGGTGGTGGGCTTGAGGTCCTCGGCACGCACGCCGCGCGCAGCAACGATGCGGCCGCGCAGCATCGGCACGTCCTCGACCTTTGCGCCCGGCGCGATCCGGCGCAGATAGCCGTCGAACTGCTCGGCCTGCGTGCTCGGGATGTCGATGAAGAAGAACGACGGCGCGTGCTCAGGGAGGGCCGCAAGGAACTGCCGGCGCAGATTGCCGTCGATCTGGGTGATGGTGACGAGCACGGCGAGCCCGAGCCCGAGCGACAGCACGACGGAGGGCGTCAGCGCGCCGGGCCGGTGGATGTTGGCAATCGCCAGCCGCAGCATCGGCAGGCGCGTGCGCGGCAGCCGGCGCGCGATCATCATCAGCAGGGCGGCGATGCCGCGGAGCAGGGCGAACACGACGACGGAGGAGGCCACGAACACCGCGGCGATGCGCTTGTCGAAGGACAATCCGATCACGACCGCGATCAGCAGCGCGATCACGACGGCCATGAACATGACATAGCTCCAGCGCGGCCGATGCCATTCGGAGCTGATGGTGTCGCGGAACAGCGCGGCGACCGGCACGTCGTGCACGCGCCCGAGCGGCCACAGGCCGAAGGCGAGCGCCGTGAGCAGGCCATAGACGAAGGACAGCGCGAGCTCGTCGGCATGCACGGCCGGCACCACCGGCAGCGGCAGCAGTTTTCCGAACAGGCCGACGATGGCGAACGGCATGGCGGCGCCGAGCGCAAGGCCGATCACCGAGCCAATTCCCGCCAGCAGGAGGACCTGCGCCAGATAGATACCGAACACGTCGCGGCCGGTGGCGCCGACCGCCTTGAAGGCCGCGATGACCTCGAGCCGGCGGTCGATATGGCTCTTGACGGCATTGGCGACGCCGACGCCGCCGACCAGGAGCGCGGCGAGGCCGACCAGCGTCAAGAATTGCGTGAAGCGGTTGATGTTGCGCTCGAGCTGCGGCGAGGCATTGGAGCGGCTGCGGATCTCCCAGCCGGCCTGCGGCGCAGCGTTGCGCGCGTCCGCGATGAAGGTGTCGGTGGCGCGCTCGCTGTTGCCGGTATCAGGCAGCTTCACCCGGTAGACCCAGCGCACCAGGCTGCCGGGCTGGATCAGGCCGGTGGCGCGCAGGCCCGCCTCGCTGATCAGGAAGCGCGGCCCGAAACCGATGCCGCCGGCGAGCTTGTCGGGCTCGGCTTCGACGGTGCTGCGGATCTGGAACGTTGCGCTCCCGATGGTGACGCGGTCGCCGGTTTTCAGCGACAGCCGCGCCAGCAGCGTCGGATCGGCGGCGGCACCGAACGCGCCGTCGCGCTCCGCGAGCAGGTCGGACATCGGCAGCGGCGGCGCCAGCGTCAGCTGACCCAGCATCGGATAGGTGTCGTCGACCGCCTTCATCTCGACCAGCGCGAGCTGGCCGTCGGCGGAGCGCGCCATGCCGCGCAAGGTGGCGGCGCTGGACACGGTGCCGCGCGAGCGCAGGAAGGAGACTTCCTCGGGCTTCGCCTCGCGCTGGAACAGCACGAAGGAGACGTCGCCGCCGAGCAGCGTGCGGCCCTCGCGCGCGAGACCGTCGCTCAGGCTCGCCGAGACCGAGCCGACGCCCGCGATGGCCATCACGCCGAGCGCGATGCAGGCGATGAAGACATAGAAGCCGCGCAGGCCTCCGCGCAATTCGCGCAGCGCGTAGCGCAGCGACAGCGCGACGCCGTTGGGTTTCGCGAACGGTTCGGCCGCGATGCTCATGCTGGCGCAGACTGGGTGTCGATGCGGCCGGAGCGCAGCCGGATCACGCGATCGCAGCGCTGCGCGAGCGAGGAATCGTGCGTGACCAGCACCAGCGTCATGCCGCGCTCGGCATGTTTGTTGAACAGAAGATCGACGATCTGCTTTCCCGTCGCCTCGTCGAGATTGCCGGTCGGCTCGTCCGCGACGAGGATGGCGGGATCGGGCGCCAGCGCGCGGGCGAGCGCGACGCGCTGCTGCTCGCCGCCGGACAGCTGCGTCGGATAGTGATGCAGGCGATCGCCGAGCCCGACCGATTGCAGCTCCTGCGCCGCGCGTCTTGCAGCGTCAGGGTTGCCGGCGAGTTCGAGCGGCACGGCGACGTTCTCGAGCGCCGTCATGGTCGGGATCAGATGGAAGGACTGGAAGACGATGCCGACCTGGCGGCCGCGGAAGCGGGCGAGCGCGTCCTCGTCGAGGGCATTGAAAGGCGTGCCTGACACCACCACCTCTCCGCTATCAGGACGCTCCAGCCCCGCCATCACCATCAGCAGCGTGGATTTGCCCGAGCCTGACGGGCCGATCAGGCCGATCGTCTCGCCCGAGGCGACCCGCAGGCTGATATCCTTGAGGATGTGAACGCGTGCCGCGCCCGTACCCAATGAAAGATTGACGTTGGAGATGGCGATGGTGTCCGGCGCGGTGCCGGCGAGCGAAGAGGTTTCGATGCGACTATCCATGGTCCGGTCATATGGCAACTCCGCATACGCGGTCGAGAGGCGTTACGGATTCTTCATGCACATAGCCGTGTTGATGATCGCTTTGATGACGGCGGTTGATCCGGCATGGGCCGAAGCGGCAAAACCGGTCAAGCTGGTCGTTCTCGGCGATTCCCTGAGCGCCGGCCTCGGCCTCCCGGCCCAGGACGCATTCCCCACAAGACTTCAAAAAGCCTTGCAGGCCAAAGGCATAGCGGTCGAGATGACCAATGCCGGCGTGTCCGGCGACACCTCGTCCGGCGGCCGTGAGCGGCTCGACTGGTCGGTCCCGGACGGAACCGACGGCGTGATCGTCGAGCTCGGCGCCAACGACGCGCTGCGCGGCATCGACCCCGATTTGACGCGTACCGCGTTGACCGACATTGTCCAGCGATTGAAGGCACGCAAGATCGCGGTGATGCTGTGCGGCATGCTGGCGCCGCCGAATTACGGCGCGGAATACGCCGCGCGCTTCAATTCGATTTATCCGGATCTTGCGAAAAAATTCGACGTGCCGCTCTATCCGTTCTTCCTCGACGGCGTCGCGGCCGACGCCAAGCTCAACCAGGCCGACGGCATTCATCCGACCGCGGCCGGCGTCGACATCATCGTTAACAACATCATGCCCAGCGTGGAGGCATTTTTGCGCAACATAAGCGAGCAGCGCCGCTGAAAAGCGGGCAGCGCTAACCGTAATTCCCAGGGTTTTACCGGGGTGAGGCGCGCGATGCTTCGCAGAGTCACACAACTGCGATAGGAATCAGGGTACCGGTGATTCGTCGCCGGCTCTACAATTTGGATATGATCCTTCCCAGGGATCATGCCCAAGCATCGGGAGTGCGAAACGATGCCGCGTTTGTTCACTGGTCTGGAAATTCCGGCCGAGATCGGCCAGACGCTTTCCAATTTACGGGGCGGCCTTCCCGGCGCCCGCTGGGTCGATCCCGAAAATTATCATGTTACCCTGCGCTTCATCGGCGATATCGACGGCATGTCCGCCAACGAGATCGCATCGATGCTGTTTCGCGTTGATCGCAAGCCCTTCGAGGTGAAGGTGCAGGGGCTCACGAGCTTCGGCGGCCGCAAGCCGCGCGCGGTGGTCGCGACCATCGCGCCGAGCAAGCCGCTGATGGAATTGCAGGCCGAGCTCGAACGCATGATGCAGCGGATCGGCCTCGATCCCGAAGGCCGCAAGTTCACCCCGCATGTCACGCTGGCCCGGCTGCACGACGCGTCCGACCGCGACGTCGCCGACTATCTCTCGCTGCGCGGTTACTTCCCGAGCAAGGCGTTCATGGCCGAACGTTTTGTCTTGTTCTCGTCCCGCGCATCGACCGGCGGCGGCCCCTATGTGGTCGAGGACGCCTACGAGCTGTGTGAGTGAGCTAGCTCTCGTGCCCCGGACGCGGCGCAGCGCCATCAGCGCGTTTACGCGCGTCTTCGACACGCTAGGGCGGTGCGCTGCTGAGCCGGGGCCCATCGCTCCACGATGGATGTACGAAATAGTGGGTCCCCGCTCTGCGCAGCGTCACTGCTTCCCGTAGCGCGTCCGGGACGCGGAACGCATACCCCGCCCACCAATTCACGGCTTGCAATTTCCGCGCATCTCTGGCGGTAAAGAGCCATGCTCTCCACCCCCAGTTCCTCATTCCGCGAGGCATACCAGGCCCAGATCGCGTCCGGCGCGATCGAGCCCGATGCTGCGCAGGCCGAAATCGCCGAAGCCTATGCGGCGCTCGACCAGCGGCTCGCGAACTACAAGCCGCAGCGCAAGCAGGGCCTGCTCAGTCGTCTGTTCAGCGGCGACAAGGACGAGGCGCCGCACGGGCTCTACGTCCATGGCGAGGTCGGCCGCGGCAAGACCATGCTGATGGACCTGTTCTTCCAGCACAGCACCGTCGAGCACAAGCGCCGCGCGCATTTCCACGAGTTCATGGCGGAAGCGCATGAGCGCATCTACGATTATCGCCAGGGCATCTCGCGCGGCGAGATCGCCGATGGCGACGTCATCGCGCTGACTGCGAACGCGATCTTCGAGGAGAGCTGGCTGCTCTGCTTCGACGAATTCCACGTCACCGACATCGCGGACGCAATGATCCTCGGCCGCCTGTTCGCAAAGCTGTTCGAGCTCGGCACCGTGGTGGTCGCGACCTCCAACGTCGCGCCCGACGATCTCTACAAGGGCGGCCTGAACCGTTCGCTGTTCCTGCCCTTCATCAAGCAGATCACCGACTACATGGACGTGCTGCGGCTCGACGCGCGCACGGATTTCCGCCTGGAAAAGCTTCAGGGCGTGCCGATGTGGCTGACGCCGGCCGACGGCGACGCGGATGCGGCCCTCGACCGCGCCTGGTCGAAGATGACCGGCGGCGCCAAATGCAAGTCGCGCGATATTTCGTTCAAGGGCCGCATCCTGCACGTGCCGTGCTCGGCCCATGGCGTGGCGCGGTTCGGATTTGCGAATCTCTGCGAAAAACCGCTCGGCGCGTCCGACTACCTCCGCCTCGCGCACGACTATCACACCATCCTGGTCGACCATATTCCAGTGATGGATTTTTCCCAGCGCAACGCCGCCAAGCGTTTCATCACGCTGATCGATACGCTCTATGACAATGCCGTGAAGCTGATGGCCTCGGCCGATGCCAATCCGATCTCGCTCTACCTCGCCCACGAGGGCAACGAGGCCATGGAGTTCAAGCGGACGGCCTCGCGCCTGATCGAGATGAGCTCGGAATCCTATTTGGCGCTGCCTCACGGCCGCAAGGATTCCACCGCCAGCGGCTCCACCAAGGGTCTGGTGGAGACTTAAGTCCTATTTGCCAGCGCTGTCATTCCGGGGCGTCGCAAAGCGACGAGCCCGGAATCCATACTCCCGCTGGTGGTTATGGATTCCCAGATGCGCAATTGCGCATCGTAGCTCGCGACTTTCGTCGCGCCCCGGAATGACAGGGATGCGCTTCAATGTTCGCCAAGCCCGACAATTGGGCATCCACCGACTTGAACGGGGGGAGCGAAAGGGATAACCACCCGTCTCAGTTTTCCCCTCCTTAACGTGTCTAAAGGACAGGTTCACATGGCGCGCGACAAGATTGCTTTGATTGGCTCCGGTCAGATCGGCGGAACGTTGGCTCATCTCATCGGCCTGAAAGAACTGGGCGACGTGGTGATGTTCGACATCGCCGAGGGCGTGCCGCAGGGCAAGGCGCTCGACATCGCCCAGTCCTCGCCGGTCGACGGTTTTGACGCGCACTACACCGGCGCCAATTCGTACGAAGCCCTCGACAACGCAAAAGTCTGCATCGTCACCGCCGGCGTGCCGCGCAAGCCCGGCATGAGCCGCGACGATCTCCTCTCCATCAACCTCAAGGTCATGGAGCAGGTCGGCGCCGGCATCAAGAAATACGCCCCCGACGCCTTCGTCATCTGCATCACCAACCCGCTCGACGCGATGGTCTGGGCGCTGCAGAAGGCTTCGGGCCTGCCGCACAAGAAGGTCGTCGGCATGGCCGGCGTGCTGGATTCCTCGCGCTTCCGCTACTTCCTGGCCGACGAGTTCAACGTCTCGGTCGAGGACGTCACCGCCTTCGTGCTCGGCGGTCACGGCGACACCATGGTGCCGCTGGTGAAGTACTCCACCGTCGCCGGCATTCCGCTGCCCGACCTCGTCAAGATGGGCTGGACCTCGCAGGCGCGCCTCGACGAGATCGTCGACCGCACCCGCAACGGCGGCGCCGAGATCGTCAATCTGCTCAAGACCGGCTCGGCCTTCTACGCGCCTGCTGCTTCCGCGATCGCGATGGCCGAGAGCTATCTGCGGGACAAGAAGCGCGTGCTGGCCAGCGCCGCCTACCTCAACGGCGAATACGGCGTGAAGGACATGTATGTCGGTGTGCCCGTCGTGATCGGCGCCAAGGGTGTCGAGCGCGTCGTCGAGATCGAGCTCACCGGCAAGGACCGCGAGGCGTTCGACAAGTCGGTCGGCGCCGTACAGGGCCTGGTCGATGCCTGCAAGAAGATCGCACCCGATCTTCTCGGCCGCTAAGCGAGAGCAATCCCCGCCGAAGATCGAAAAACCGGTCTTCGGCGGTTTCATTTCCGGGCCCCGCGTCGGGCGGGTTCCGGGTCCGCAGTCCAGAGATCTCGATGTCAAAGAATCCGGGTTGCAGTTCCTGTGGTATATGGTATGCCAGCCACAAGACTGAGGTGGGCCCTAGAGGTCACCGCCCGCGGGTTCAGGGAGCGACCATATGAATATCCATGAATATCAGGCCAAAGCGCTGCTGAACGAGTTCGGCGTCGCGATCTCAAAGGGCGTCCCCGTCCTGAAGCCCGCGGACGCGGAAGCCGCCGCCAAGGCCCTCCCGGGCCCGGTCTGGGTGGTGAAGAGCCAGATCCACGCTGGCGGCCGCGGCAAGGGCAAGTTCAAGGAAGCCTCGGCCGGCGACAAGGGCGGCGTCCGTATCGCCAAGTCGGCCGCGGAGGTCACCGAATTTGCCAAGCAGATGCTGGGCGCGACCCTCGTGACGATCCAGACCGGCCCCGCTGGCAAGCAGGTCAACCGCCTCTACATCGAGGACGGCTCGGACATCGACAAGGAGTTCTACCTCTCGCTCCTGGTCGACCGCGAAACCTCGCGCGTCTCCTTCGTCGTCTCGACCGAAGGCGGCGTCAACATCGAGGACGTCGCGCACAACACCCCTGAGAAGATCGTTACCTTCTCCGTCGATCCCGCGACCGGCATCATGGGCCATCACGGGCGCACCGTCGCCAACGCGCTGAAGCTCTCCGGCGATCTCGCCAAGCAGGCCGAGAAGCTCACCGCGCAGCTCTACACCGCCTTCGTCGCCAAGGACATGTCGATGCTGGAGATCAACCCGCTGGTCGTGACCAAGCAGGGCCAGCTCCGCGTGCTCGACGCCAAGGTGTCGTTCGACGACAACGCGCTGTTCCGTCATCCCGAGGTGCTCGCGCTGCGCGACGAGACCGAGGAAGACGCCAAGGAAATCGAGGCGTCCAAGTACGACCTCAACTACGTCACCCTCGACGGCAACATCGGCTGCATGGTCAACGGCGCCGGCCTCGCGATGGCGACGATGGACATCATCAAGCTCTACGGCATGGCGCCGGCGAACTTCCTCGACGTCGGCGGCAGCGCCAGCAAGGAAAAGGTCGCGGCCGCGTTCAAGATCATCACGGCCGATCCCAACGTGAAGGGCATCCTGGTCAACATCTTCGGTGGCATCATGAAGTGCGACGTGATCGCCGAGGGCGTCACGGCCGCCGTGCGCGAGGTCGGCCTCAGCGTGCCGCTGGTGGTCCGCCTCGAAGGCACCAATGTCGAGCTCGGCAAGAAGATCATCCGTGAATCCGGCCTGAACGTGGTGCCGGCCGACAATCTCGACGACGCCGCGCAGAAGATCGTGAAGGCCGTCAAGGGAGGCTGAGGCCATGACCCAGGACCATCTCGCTGCATCATCTCCGCTTGCAGAGCACACGCGCCTCGCCGCGTTCGCCGGCGAATGGAATGGCGAAGAGGTGGTCTTTCCGTCGCGCTGGGTCGCCGGCGGGCCGGCGACCTCGCACGTCGTCGCGCGCATGGATCTAAACGGGTTCTACCTGATCCAGGACTGTGTCCAGATGCGCGACGGCAAGCAGGCTTTCGCCACCCACGGCCTCTTCACCTACGACCGCGACGACCGGACCTACAAATTGTTCTGGTACGACTCGCTCGGCTACACGCCGCCCTCGCCCGCCTCCGGCGGCTGGGTCGGCAAGACCCTGACGCTGGTGCGCGGCTCGCTCCGCGGCAATGCGCGCCACGTCTACGAAATCATCGACGACAATTCCTACTCGTTGAAGATCCAGTTCTCGCCGGACGCGGAAGGCTGGGCCGACGTGCTCACCGGCATCTACCGCCGCATCCACTGACCTCTCACTCGTTAGTTCGCGAAAGCAGACCTCATGTCCATCCTGATCGACAAGAACACCAAGGTCATCTGCCAGGGCTTCACCGGCAAGAACGGCACCTTCCACTCGGAGGCCGCGCTTGCCTACGGCACCAAGATGGTCGGCGGCACCTCGCCGGGCAAAGGCGGCGCCACCCATCTGGGCCTGCCGGTGTTCGACACGGTGCGCGAGGCGCGTGAGAAGACCGGTGCCGATGCGTCGGTGATCTACGTGCCGCCGCCGGGCGCGGCCGATGCGATCTGCGAAGCCATCGACGCGGAGATCCCGCTGATCGTCTGCATCACCGAGGGCATTCCTGTTATCGACATGGTGCGCGTGAAGCGCTCGCTGGCCGGTTCCAAGTCGCGCCTGATCGGGCCGAACTGCCCGGGCGTCATGACCGCCGGCGAGTGCAAGATCGGCATCATGCCCGCCAACATCTTCAAGACCGGCAGCGTCGGCATCGTCTCCCGCTCCGGCACGCTGACCTATGAAGCCGTGTTCCAGACCTCGCAGGAAGGCCTCGGCCAGACCACCGCGGTCGGCATCGGCGGCGACCCGGTCAAGGGCACCGAGTTCATCGACGTGCTGGAAATGCTGCTCGCCGACCCCAAGACCGAATCGATCATCATGATCGGCGAGATCGGCGGTTCCGCCGAGGAGGACGCCGCCCAGTTCCTCAAGGACGAGGCCAAGCGCGGCCGCAAGAAGCCGATGGTCGGTTTCATTGCCGGTGTCACAGCGCCTCCCGGCCGCCGCATGGGCCATGCCGGTGCGATCATCTCCGGCGGCAAGGGCGACGCCGGTTCCAAGACCGACGCGATGAAATCGGCTGGGATTACAGTGTCTCCGTCTCCCGCCCGCCTCGGCCACACGCTTGCCGAAAAATTGAAAGGCTAATTCACTTCTTCGTACTTTTCCGGGCGAAGTTTCGTAGCAAATAGGATAAATGGTGCCTGTCGCGCTGGGCCTCTGCCGGGGAGCTCAGCGCCAGCGCCGTTTGTTATGCGCGAACCGAAATCGCCAGGAACTCAAGCATGTCTCGCCAGGACGCGAACGCAGCCTTTGCCCTCTCTTCCTTTTTGCAGGGCACCAACGCCACCTACATCGACGAAATCTACGCCCGCTACGAGAAGGACCCGTCCTCGGTCGACGCCGAGTGGCAGGAGTTCTTCAAGAGCCTCAACGACCAGCCCGGCGATATCAGCAAGAACGCCGAAGGCCCGTCCTGGGAGCGCGCCAACTGGCCGCTGACCCCGCAGGACGACCTCACCTCCGCCCTCGACGGCAACTGGGCCCAGGTCGAGAAGGCGGTCGGTGCCAAGATCGCCGCCAAGGCCCAGGCAGGCAACAAGGGCGCTGATTTCTCGTCCGCCGACCTGCTCCAGGCCACGCGCGACTCCGTCCGCGCGCTGATGCTGATCCGCTCCTACCGCATGCGCGGCCACTTCCACGCCAAGCTCGATCCGCTCGGCATCGAAGCCCCGCGCAACCGCGAAGAGCTCGACCCGCGGACCTACGGCTTCAGCGAAGCCGATTTCGACCGCAAGATCTTCCTCGATCACGTGCTCGGTCTCGAATACGCCACGCTGCGCGAGATCACCGCGATCTGCGAGCGCACCTACTGCCAGACGCTCGGCGTCGAATTCATGCACATCAGCAACGCCGCGCAAAAGGCGTGGATCCAGGAGCGCATCGAGGGACCGGACAAGGAAATCTCGTTCACCCGCGAAGGCCGGCGCGCCATCCTGACGAAGCTGGTCGAAGCCGAAGGCTTCGAGAAGTTCTGCGACACCAAGTTCACCGGCACCAAGCGCTTCGGCCTCGACGGCGGTGAATCGCTGATTCCCGCGCTCGAGCAGATCATCAAGCGCGGCGGCAATCTCGGCGTGAAGGAAGTCGTGCTCGGCATGCCGCATCGCGGCCGCCTCAACGTGCTGACCCAGGTGATGGGCAAGGCGCACCGCGCCCTGTTCCATGAATTCAAGGGCGGCTCGGCCAACCCCGATGCGGTCGAAGGCTCCGGCGACGTCAAATATCACCTCGGCGCCTCCTCGGACCGCGAGTTCGACGGCAACCGCATCCATCTGTCGCTGACGGCCAACCCCTCGCATCTCGAGATCGTCGATCCCGTGGTGCTCGGCAAGGTCCGCGCCAAGCAGGACCAGCACGGCGATCCGCCGGACCAGCGCATCTCGGTGATGCCGCTCTTGATGCATGGCGACGCGGCGTTCGCCGGCCAGGGCGTGGTCGCGGAATGCTTCGGCCTGTCTGACCTGAAGGGCTACCGCACCGGCGGCTCCGTGCACTTCATCGTCAACAACCAGATCGGCTTCACCACCTATCCGCGCTACTCGCGCTCCTCGCCCTATCCGTCTGACGTGGCGAAGATGATCGACGCGCCGATCTTCCATGTGAACGGTGACGATCCGGAAGCAGTGGTTTTCGCGGCCAAGGTCGCGACCGAGTTCCGGCAGAAATTCCACAAGCCCGTCGTCATCGACATGTTCTGCTACCGCAGGCATGGCCATAACGAGGGCGACGAGCCGGCGTTCACCCAGCCGGTGATGTACAAGAGGATCGCGGCCCATCCGTCGACGCTCGAGCTCTACGCCCGCCGCCTGATCAGCGAAGGCGTGATGACCGAGGGCGAGGTCGACAAGGCCAAGGCCGACTGGCGCGCACGGCTCGATGCCGAGTTCGAGGCCGGCACCTCCTACAAGCCGAACAAGGCCGACTGGCTCGACGGCAAGTGGTCCGGCTTCAAGATCGCCGACCAGGAAGAGGATGCGCGCCGCGGCGTCACCGGCGTCGACACCGCAGAGCTGAAGGAAATCGGCCGCAAGATCACCAAGGTGCCGGATGGCTTCCGCGTCCACCGCACCATCCAGCG
Source organism: Bradyrhizobium sp. MOS001 (assembly GCF_004634465.1). Lineage (NCBI taxonomy): Bacteria > Pseudomonadati > Pseudomonadota > Alphaproteobacteria > Hyphomicrobiales > Nitrobacteraceae > Bradyrhizobium > Bradyrhizobium sp. MOS001. Next base: position 79,144 of record NZ_SPVJ01000028.1, on the reverse strand, counting down.
CTTCCTCGACAATCGCGCCAAGGCAATCGACACCGGCGCCGGCATCGATTGGGCGACCGGCGAGGCTCTGGCGTTCTGCACGCTGCTCAACGAGAACCACCATGTTCGCCTGTCGGGCCAGGATTCCGAGCGTGGCACCTTCTCGCAGCGCCATTCGGTCCTGATCGACCAGGAAGACGAGAGCCGCTACACGCCGTTCAACCATCTCGGCCACGAGCAGGGCCATTACGAGGTCATCAACTCGCTGCTGTCGGAAGAAGCCGTGCTCGGCTTCGAATACGGCTACTCGCTCGCCGAGCCGAACACGCTGACCCTCTGGGAAGCCCAGTTCGGCGACTTCGCCAACGGTGCGCAGGTCGTGTTCGACCAGTTCATCTCCTCGGGCGAGCGCAAATGGCTGCGCATGTCCGGCCTCGTCTGCCTCTTGCCGCACGGCTATGAGGGCCAGGGGCCGGAGCACTCCTCGGCGCGTCTGGAGCGTTATCTGCAGATGTGCGCCGAAGACAACATGCAGGTGGTCTACCCGACCACGCCGGCGAACTACTTCCACGTGCTGCGCCGCCAGCTTCATCGCGAGATCCGCAAGCCGCTGATCCTGATGACGCCGAAGTCGCTGCTGCGCCACAAGCGGGCGGTGTCGCGCCTCGAGGAGCTCGCGAAGGGAACGACCTTCCACCGCATCCTCTATGATGACGCCCAGATGCTGCCGAACGAGGCGATCAAGCTCGTGCCCGACGAGAAGGTCCGCCGCATCGTGCTCTGCTCCGGCAAGGTCTATTACGACCTCTACGAGGAGCGCGAGAAGCGCGGCATCGACGACATCTACCTGATGCGCGTCGAGCAGCTTTATCCGGTGCCGCTGAAGGCGCTGGTGGCCGAACTGTCGCGCTTCAAGAAGGCTGAAGTGGTGTGGTGCCAGGAAGAGCCCCGCAACATGGGCGCCTGGCACTTCATCGAGCCCTATCTGGAATGGGTGCTGAACCAGGTGCACGGTGTGAGCCGGCGTCCGCGTTACGTCGGCCGCGCCGCTTCCGCCGCGACCGCCACTGGTCTGATGTCCAAGCATCAGGCGCAGTTGAAGGCGTTCCTGGACGAAGCACTGAGCTGATCTTTTTGAACTGCGTCATGCCCCGCCTCGTGCGCAATCGCGCACTGGAGCGGGGCACCAGTACGCCGCGGCGTCCGTGCAGAATACGAACGTCCGGCTTGCTGGATGGCTTGCCTTTCGCGGGCCGATGACGACCGAATTTTTGACCGCACCGGCGATCCCTTAAGGAAAAGACCATGACTGAAATTCGTGTGCCGACGCTCGGCGAATCCGTCACCGAGGCTACCATCGGCCGCTGGTTCAAGAAGGCCGGCGATCCCGTCGCCGTCGACGAGCCCTTGGTGGAGCTCGAGACCGACAAGGTCACCATCGAGGTCCCGGCGCCCTCCGCCGGCACGCTGAGCGAGATCGTCGCTGCCGATGGCGCGACCGTTGCGGTCGGTGCGCTGCTCGGCCAGATCACCGACGGTGCCGGCGCTGCCAGGCCCGCCGCTGCTCCCGCGAAGCCCGCCGCCGCCGCTCCGGCCGCCGTGGCTGCTGCTCCTGCGCCGGCTCCGGCCGCGAAGGCGCCGCCGGCCGATGCGCCGCTCGCCCCGTCCGTCCGCAAGCTCTCCGCCGAGACCGGCATCGATGCCTCGACCGTTCCGGGCTCCGGCAAGGACGGCCGCGTCACCAAGGGCGACATGCTTGCAGCGATCGAGCGCGCGGCCTCGGCGCCGACCCCGGTCAACCAGCCCGCGGCCGCCGTCCAGGTCCGTGCGCCGTCACCGGCCGATGACGCCGCCCGCGAAGAGCGCGTCAAGATGACCCGCCTGCGCCAGACCATCGCGCGCCGCCTCAAGGACGTGCAGAACACCGCGGCCATGCTCACGACCTTCAACGAGGTCGACATGACCAACGTCATGGCGCTGCGCGCCCACTACAAGGATGCGTTCGAGAAGAAGCACGGCTCGAAGCTCGGCTTCATGGGCTTCTTCACCAAGGCCGTCGTGCAGGCGCTGAAGGACATCCCGGCCGTCAACGCCGAGATCGACGGCACCGATCTGATCTACAAGAACTATTACCACATCGGCGTCGCCGTCGGCACCGACAAGGGTCTGGTCGTGCCCGTCGTGCGCGACTGCGACAACAAGTCGATCGCCGACATCGAGAAGGGTATCGCCGATTTCGGTCGCCGCGCCCGTGACGGCCAGCTCAAGATCGACGAGATGCAGGGCGGCACCTTCACCATCACCAATGGCGGCATCTACGGCTCGCTGATGTCGACCCCGATCCTGAACGCGCCGCAGTCCGGCATCCTCGGCATGCACAAGATCCAGGAGCGGCCGATGGTCGTCGCCGGCAAGATCGAGGTCCGCCCGATGATGTACCTGGCGCTGTCCTACGATCACCGCGTCATCGACGGCAAGGAAGCCGTCACCTTCCTGGTCCGCGTCAAGGAGAGCCTGGAAGATCCGGCGCGCCTGGTGCTCGATCTCTGATCCCTGAAGCTCTGCGAGCGCCGTCGCCTTAATCGTGCGACGGCGCGGGTCGAACCATGGAGGCGCGCGTGACGGATAAGGTCGTTGTCATCACCGGCGGCAGCCGCGGCATCGGGCGGGCGACCGCGATTGCGGCGGCCGCGCGCGGCTTCCGTGTCGTCGTCGGCTACGCCAGCAACAAAACGGCTGCTGACGAGGTCGTCGCCCAGATCGCGGCCAGCAACGGCAAGGCCATCGCGGTGAAATGCGATGTCGCCGAGGAAAGCGACATCATCGAGCTGTTCAAGGCTGCCGACAAGTTCGGCACGCTCGGTGCACTCGTCAACAATGGCGGCATCGTCGGCCAGAGCGGCGTGCGCGTCGACGAGATGTCGGCGGAGCGCATCCGGCGCGTGATGGCGGTCAACGTCACCGGCTCGATCCTCTGCGCGCGCGAAGCGGTGAAGCGGATGTCGACCAAGCACGGCGGCCAGGGCGGCGTCATCGTCAATCTGTCATCGGTCGCTGCCAGACTTGGTGCGCCGAATACCTATGTCGACTATGCCGCGTCCAAGGGCGCGATCGATTCCTTCACCGTCGGTCTCGGCTATGAGGTCGCAGGCGAAGGCATTCGTGTCGCAGGCATCCGCCCCGGCCTGATCGACACCGAAATCCACGCCGCCGGCGGCGAGCCCGACCGCGCCCATCGTCTGGCCCATATGGTGCCGATGAAGCGCGTCGGTACTGCCGACGAAATCGCCAACGCCATCGTCTGGCTGATGTCGGACGAAGCCTCCTACGTCACCTCGGCCATTCTCGATGTGTCCGGCGGACGCTGACACGCCGCGCGGACGCTGACACATCCTCATCACGCTAAACTCACGGGACTTTCTCTCATGGCTACCTACGATCTCATCGTCATCGGCACCGGACCGGGCGGTTATGTCTGCGCGGTGCGCGCAGCCCAGCTCGGCATGAAAGTCGCCGTGGTCGAAAAGGACGCCACGCTCGGCGGCACCTGCCTGAACGTCGGCTGCATGCCGTCGAAGGCGCTGCTGCACGCGTCCGAAATGTTCGAGGAAGCCGCGCACTCCTTCGCCAAGATGGGCGTTTCCGTTTCCGCGCCGAAGCTCGAGCTTCCGGCGATGATGAACTTCAAGCAGCAGGGCATCGACGGCAACGTCAAGGGCGTCGAATTCCTGATGAAGAAGAACAAGATCGACGTGCTCAAGGGCACCGGCAAGATCTTAGGGACAGGCAAGGTCGAAGTGTCCGCCGACGGCAAGTCGCAAGTGGTCGAGACCAAGAACATCGTGATCGCGACCGGCTCCGACATCGCGCGTCTCAAGGGCATCGAGATCGACGAGAAGCGCATCGTGTCGTCGACCGGCGCGCTGTCGCTGGACAAGGTCCCCGGCAAGCTCCTGATCGTTGGCGCCGGCGTGATCGGCCTCGAGCTCGGCTCGGTGTGGAAGCGGCTCGGCGCTGAAGTCGTCGTCGTCGAATTCCTCGATCGCATCCTGCCCGGCATGGACGGCGAAATCGCCAAGCAATTCCAGCGCATCCTGGAAAAGCAGGGTTTTGGATTCAAGCTCGGCGCCAAGGTCACCGCCGTCGACACCTCCGGCAAGTCGCTGAAGGCGACCATCGAGCCCGCGGCCGGCGGCGCTGCCGAGACGCTGGAAGCCGACGTCGTTCTCGTCTGCATCGGTCGCGTGCCGTACACCGATGGGCTCGGCCTGAAGGAAGCCGGTGTGGCGCTGGACAATCGCGGCCGCGTGCAGATCGATCCGCATTTCGCCACCAGCGTGAAGGGCGTCTATGCCATCGGCGACGTCGTCGCGGGCCCGATGCTCGCACACAAGGCCGAGGATGAAGGCGTAGCCGTTGCGGAGATCATCGCAGGCCAGGCCGGCCACGTGAACTACGACGTTATCCCAGGCGTCGTGTATACCACGCCGGAAGTATCCTCCGTCGGCAAGACCGAGGAGGAGCTGAAGCAGGCGGGTCAGGCGTATACCGTCGGGAAGTTTCCTTTTACCGCCAACGGCCGCTCCAAGGTCAACCAGACCACCGACGGCTTCGTGAAGATTCTCGCAGATGCGAAGACCGATCGCGTGCTCGGCGTGCACATTATCGGCCGTGAAGCCGGCGAAATGATCCATGAGGCCTGCGTTCTCATGGAGTTTGGCGGCAGCGCGGAAGATCTTGCGCGCACCTGCCACGCGCATCCGACCCGCTCGGAGGCCATCAAGGAAGCCGCGCTTGCGGTGGGCAAGCGGGCCATCCATATGTAGGCGACGCGCCTAGCGTCGAATCGGGCGGGAAACACATGCTGCGCCGCCTACTTCAACCGGTCTGGGTCCTGCTGGCGATCATCTTCCTGATCGAAGCCTGGCTGTGGGACCATCTCGAGCCGATCGTCGCGCGGGTTGTCGCAGCCGTCCCGCTCGCACGCTTCAAGCAATGGCTGACGGAGCGCGTCGATGCGCTGCCGCCGGCGATGACGCTGATCGTGTTCGCGGTGCCGATCATCCCGCTGTTTCCGCTCAAGCTGATGGGCCTGTATCTGCTCACGCATGAATACTGGCTGAGCGGCGTATCCACGTTTCTGTTCGCAAAGCTGCTCGGCGTCGGCGTCACCGCCTTCGTGTTCGACGTGACGCGCGACAAGCTGATGGAGATGCGCTGGTTCGAGCGGCTCTACGATCTCGTGATGAAGCTGCGCGCCAAGGCCGCCGAGCTGGTCGACCCGATCAAGCAGCGCATCCGCGAGCTGATCGCCGGCAACGGCGAAGGCTGGTCTTCCCGTACGCTCCGCCTGATCCAGCGCTTTCGCAAGAGCGTGCACCAGGCGCGCTAGCTGCTCGTTATAGACTCACTGTCATTGCCACACACTCGATGTCATCGCCCGGCTTGACCGGGCGATCCAGTATTCCAGAGACGTCAATCGAATACGGAGAAGCCGCGGCGTACTGGATGCCCCGGTCAAGCCGGGGCGTGACACCGTCGATGTTGTTGGCCTTATGCGCCCCGCATCAGCGCCCTCAATGCAAATGCACCAGATGCGGCCACCACAGGCCGAGCGCGGTCATGAGGAGGCCGGCCAGGGTCAGGACGCCGGCGACATAGGCGAGCGCGATCATGCCGGTGATGATGGTGGCCGAGGCCAGCACGATACCGATCTGGAAGGCGGCGGAGGCCAGCTCGAAGTGATGATATTTCGCGGTCGCCTCGTCGCGCTCGTGCTCGGCGTGCTTGGCCTTCTCGGCGAGCTGCTCGGTGCCTTCGCCGGTCTCGGGCTCGGAGCGGTAGCGCTGCGCGGTCTTGGTCCAGTCGTCGACCTGCTTCTGCACCGTCGCCTTCAGGGCGTCGTCGGTGGTGGCGCCCAGCGTGAGCTTGCCCTGCTCGGACGCGGTCAGCACCACGGTGCGGCGGATGGTCTTGGCCTGGAAGAACGCCCAGAGATTGGCGGACTCGACGTTCTTGCTGATCGATTCAGTCTGGGCGCCCTTGCCGAGCGTCTCGGAGATCGCCAGGAACAGCGCCAGCACGGCGATCAGAAGAGCGATCTTCTTGTTCGATCCGGAGGCGTGCTCGGCGTGTTCGGCATGCTCCATGCTTTCGTGTGCGCTCATGATTCCCTCCAGTCGCGGTTCCCCACGATTGACCGAACCGCGGGCGGCGCGCAAGAGGCACGCGCGCTATGACAGCTTCATGTCAGGTTCATCGCCGCGGATGCGTGCTCGCATAGACTTCGAGCAGCCGCTCCGAATCGATGCCGGTGTAGATCTGCGTGGTCGAGAGCGAGGAGTGACCCAGCAGCTCCTGGATTGCGCGCAAATCCCCGCCACGCGAGAGCAGATGCGTGGCGAAGGAATGGCGGAGCGCGTGAGGCGTCGCGCTGTCGGGCAGGCCGAGCGCGCCGCGCAGCCGCTCCATCGCGAGCTGGATGATGCGCGGGCTCAAGGGCCCGCCGCGCGCGCCGAGGAAGATCGGGCCTTCCGCCGGCAGCGGATAGGGGCACATCGCAACGTATTCCTGCACGAGCGCGAGCACGTTCTGGAGCACCGGCACCATGCGGGTCTTGTTGCCTTTGCCTGTCACGATCAGCACGTCGCCTTCGCCGGGACGCGGCACCTCGCGGCGCTTCAACCCCAACGCTTCGGAGATGCGCAGACCCGAGCCATACAGCAGCGCCATCACCGCGGCGTCGCGGGCCAGAATCCAGGTCTCGCGATCCTCGCCGGCGCGCTCGTCGGCGTCGGCAAGACGCTTTGCGGACGCCATCGGCAGCGGCTTCGGCAAAGTCTTGGCCACCTTGGGCGCGCGGATCGCCGAGAGTGCGCCGACCTTGCCCTTGCCTTCGCGCTCGAGGAAGCGGCCGAACGAGCGCAGGCCCGCCAGCGCGCGCATCAGCGAGCGGCCGGCAATGTCGTCGGCGCGGCGCATCGCCATGAAGGCGCGGATGTCGGTGGCTTCCAGCGCGGCAAAGCGCGCCAGCGTCACGCGCTCGCCCCAATGGGCGCAAAGGAAATCCAGGCATTGCCGCAGGTCGCGGCCATAGGCCTCCAACGTCTTCGGCGCCAGCCGCCGCTCGGCGCCGAGATGCGACAGCCAGCGCGCCATCTCCTGCGCGATCGAGGGATCGGCGCTGGCGAGCTCGATTGGGGGGGCGGCCGCTTTGCTCATGCGCTCTGGACGTAATGATTCCACTCAGTATATCGCATCACACCCGTTTACTGTTCGCTAAGGCCGCCCCTGGGCGCTAGCCTCAAGGCCCCAAGGTTCCGATTCTCCCTCCAAAGATCTTTGATGGATCATTCGTCGCGCAGCACGACCACCCCCGCCAACGCGACCCGCATGGTCGACGTGCTGGTGCCGGTCGCGCTCGACCAGACCTATTCCTACAAGGTGCCGCGCGGGATGGAGCTGAAGGCGGGCGATCTCGTCGGCGTGCCGCTCGGCCCGCGCGAGGTGCTGGCCGTGGTCTGGGCGGAGAACGCCAATCCCGACCCGCGCCTGCACAACCGGCTCAAGGAGGTCAGCGAAAAGCTCGATCTTCCTCCGCTGAAGCCTGAGCTGCGCTCGGTCGTCGACTGGGTCGCCAATTACACGCTGAGCCCGCGCGGCATGGTGCTGCGGATGTGCCTGCGCATGGGCGAGAATCTCGGCCCGGAGCGGGTGCGCGCCGGTGTGCGCCTGGTCGGCGATCCGCCGCGACGGCTGACGCCGGCGCGGCAGCGCGTGATCGAGCTGCTGTCGGATCGCCTGCTGCACGGCAAGTCCGAGGCCGCCAAGGAAGCAGGGGTCTCGGCCGGCGTGATCGACGGCCTCGTCGACGAAGGCACGCTCACGGTCGAGCCGATGCCGCCGCCTCCGCCGCCGCCGGCACCCGATCCGGATTTTGGCCAGCCGGATTTTTCACCGCTCCAGCGCGCCGGGGTGGATGCAATGCGCGCGCTCGCCGCCAACGGCACCTTTCACGTTGCGCTGCTCGACGGCGTCACCGGCTCGGGCAAAACCGAGGTCTATTTCGAGGCGATTGCGGAGACCATCCGCCGCGGCAAGCAGACTCTGATCCTGATGCCGGAGATCGCGCTGACCGGCCAGTTCCTCGACCGCTTCGCGCAGCGCTTTGGCGTGCGTCCGATCGAATGGCACTCCGAGCTGACGCCGCGCACCCGCGCGCGCAATTGGGCGGCGATCTCCGAAGGCAGTGCGCCGGTCGTGGTCGGCGCGCGCTCGGCGCTGTTTCTGCCTTACGCCAATCTCGGCCTCATCGTGGTCGATGAAGAGCACGACCAGGCCTACAAGCAGGACGAGGGCGTGCATTATCACGCCCGCGACATGGCGGTGGTCCGCGCGCATATCGCAAAGATCCCGATCGTGCTGGCCTCCGCCACGCCGTCGGTCGAATCCGAGGTCAATGCGCGCAAGAGCCGCTATCAGCGCATCGCGCTGCCCTCGCGCTTCGGCGGCCAGCACATGCCGCATATCGAGGCCATCGACATGCGCCGCGAGCCGCCGGCGCGCGGCCGCTTCATCTCGCCGCGGCTCGCTTCCGAGATCAGAAAAGCGATTGAAAAGCGCGAGCAGGCGCTGCTGTTCCTCAATCGCCGCGGCTATGCGCCGCTGACCCTGTGCCGTGCCTGCGGCCATCGCTTCGCCTGCACCATCTGCGATGCCTGGCTGGTCGATCACCGCTTCCGCCAGCGGCTGGTCTGTCACCATTGCGGCTTCTCGATGCCGCGCCCGCAGATCTGCCCGCATTGCGCGGCCGAGGAATCGCTGGTCGCGGTCGGGCCGGGCGTCGAGCGCTTGCAGGAGGAGGCGGCCGCGCTGTTCCCCGAGGCGCGCACCATGGTGCTGTCGAGCGATCTCATCACCTCGATCGAGACGATGCGCTCCGAGCTTACCGAGATCGCGGAGGGTCGGGTCGACATCATCATCGGCACGCAGCTCGTCGCCAAGGGCCACAACTTTCCGCGGCTCAATCTCGTCGGCGTGGTCGATGCGGATCTGGGTCTGTCCAACGGCGATCCGCGCGCGTCGGAACGCACCTGGCAGTTGCTCAACCAGGTGATCGGCCGTGCCGGGCGCGAGCAGGGCCGCGGCGTCGGCTATCTCCAGACCCACCAGCCCGATCATCCCGTGATGAAGGCGCTGATCGCCTGCGACCGCGAGGCCTTCTACGACAGCGAGATCGATCTGCGCGAGCGCACGCTCTATCCGCCGTTCGGCCGGCTCGCGAGCCTGATCATTTCGGCAGGCGACCGTCCGAGCGCCGAAGGTTTGGGCCGCCGCCTCGTTGCGCTCGCACCGCGCGACGAGCGCGTCGTGGTGCTGGGACCGGCGGAGGCCCCGCTCGCCGTGATCAAGGGCCGCTACCGTTTCCGCATCCTGGTGAAATCGGCGCGCGGTTTCGATCTGTCGGACTATTTGCGCAACTGGCTGGCCGTCTGCCCGAAGCCGAAGGGCAATCAAAAGCTCGAAGTCGACGTCGACCCGCAGAGCTTTTTGTAGTTCCCCCGTCATTCCGGGGCACGCGAAGCGTGAACCCGGAATCCATTCATCCACCAACTCTACGGCCTGATGGATTCCGGGCTCGATGCTACGCATCGCCCCGGAATGACGGGGCAAACAAAAAGCCCGCCGTCCCCCAAGACGGCGGGCTTGTTTCGCCCGAACTGGTCTCGCCGCTCACACGTCCGCGGACGATGGCGAGATTTGCGCTTTGTCGGTGAGGCGCTGGTGGCGCCTTAGGAGACGACTTCCGCGGTGACGCGGCCGACGCCGGCGCCGGTGAGGCCGATGGCGCGGGCAGCGCCCGTGGAGAGGTCGAGGACACGGCCGCGAATGAACGGGCCACGGTCATTGATGGTGACGATGACGCTCGAGCCGCCATGGGTGACGCGCAGCTTGGTGCCGAACGGCAGCGAACGGTGAGCCGCGGTCATGGCATTCTGGTTGAAGCGCTGGCCCGACGCAGTCCGGCTGCCGGACTCGTTGCCATAATAGGAGGCCATGCCGGAGAAGCTGCGGCCCGTGCCCGACGACGGCGTCATCGACGCGTTGGCGTTGCGCCAATCGGAGGTCGTGTTGGCATCGCTCTGGGCGTGGTGGCGGTGATGATGGTGAGAGTACCGGTGGTGATGCCGGGATTTGGCAGAAGCTTCGGTGGCGGTTCCACCGACGAGGAGAGTGGCGGCAACGAAAGCGATCGCCGTGCGCGGCCGGGGCACGGAGCCCAGCGTCTTCAAAGACAGCATTTAGTGGTCCCTAATCTAGTATTGCCACATATGTGGCAAGTGGAGCCCCCGTAAGTCTGTGAGCGGGATCGCGTTTCGATTCCTAATGAGGCGTGAATTGGGCAGTAAATCCATTCTGTGTCGTCATGAAATATTCTGTGATTGGCATCAATGTTGCAGCCAATGTTCTGGAATCTTTCGCTTTAACAATTCTTTAACTATTTTATTACTCACTAATACTGTAAAACGAGGTCATTATACTTCATGTTTAGAATTAGGAAAGTATTCAGGGGAGGCCGCTCGTCACGTCCGACTCACGCCTCAGCGATCCGTGTTCATGGCCGCTATGCGCTGATGGCAGGAACGAATGGGCGCGATGCCGCCGAGGGGGGCGCGTCATTCCGCGACGTGGCAGGCCGCTATCGCGGCGCCGTCGGCTGCGACGAACTGGCGACAGAAGGTCGTGCCTTTAATTTGGCGTCATGTTGCACGTGCGCGCCTGCTATGTTAGCAAAGCCGCGATTTTAACGGACCCGGCACCTCCCGTGTCGGCCGAAAATCGAAGTCCCGCTTGAATTCCAAGGGCTTGGATCGCTTGGCGCCGCTTTGTGGCGACGGTTTTTCCCTTGCGAGTTTGACAGCAAAAAGAGCGCGTCTGTGGCTGCAGAAGATACGTCCGTTTCCGGTGTGTCGGGCCGTTATGCAACGGCCTTGTTTGAACTGGCCCGCGACCAGAATGTGGTCGACGAGGTCAAAGCCGATCTCGACAAATTCGAGGGTTTGCTAAGCGAAAGCGCCGATCTGACGCGCCTCGTCCGCAGCCCGGTGTTTGCGGCCGATACCCAGTCCAGGGCCCTCTCGGCCGTGCTGGACAAGGCGGGTATCGCCGGCATCTCCGCCAATTTCCTGAAAGTCCTGACCGCCAACCGCCGCCTGTTCGCGGTGGCTGACGTCATTCGCGCCTATCGCGCCCTCGTCGCCAGGTTCAAGGGCGAGACGACGGCCGACGTTACCGTGGCGGAGGCGCTTTCGGACAAGAATCTCGACGCCCTCAAGGTTGCCCTGAAGTCGGTGACCGGCAAGGACGTCGCGCTCAACGTGAAGGTCGATCCCTCGATCATCGGTGGCCTCGTGGTCAAGCTTGGCAGCCGCATGATCGATAGTTCGCTTCGCACCAAACTCAATTCGATCAAGCACGCGATGAAAGAGGCAGGCTGATGGACATCCGCGCCGCGGAAATTTCCGCGATCCTCAAGGACCAGATCAAGAATTTCGGCCAGGAAGCTGAAGTCTCCGAAGTCGGACAGGTGCTGTCCGTCGGCGACGGTATTGCCCGCGTCTATGGTCTGGACAACGTCCAGGCCGGCGAAATGGTCGAGTTCGAGAACGGCACCCGCGGCATGGCGCTGAACCTCGAAACCGACAACGTCGGTATCGTTATTTTCGGCGCCGACCGCGAGATCAAGGAAGGCCAGACCGTCAAGCGCACCCGCGCCATCGTGGACGCGCCGGTCGGCAAGGGCCTGCTCGGCCGCGTCGTCGACGCGCTCGGCAACCCGATCGACGGCAAGGGCCCGATCCAGGCCGACAAGCGCATGCGCGTCGACGTCAAGGCGCCCGGCATCATTCCGCGCAAGTCGGTGAGCGAGCCGATGGCGACCGGCCTCAAGGCGATCGACGCCCTGATCCCGATCGGCCGTGGCCAGCGCGAGCTGATCATCGGCGACCGTCAGACCGGCAAGACCGCGATCGCGCTCGACACCATCCTGAACCAGAAGCCGCTCAACGCGCAGCCGGACGAGAACATCAAGCTGTATTGCGTCTATGTCGCGATCGGCCAGAAGCGTTCGACCGTCGCCCAGTTCGTGAAGGTGCTGGAAGAGCAGGGCGCGCTCGAATACTCGATCATCGTCGCCGCCACCGCTTCGGATCCGGCGCCGATGCAGTACATCGCGCCGTTCACCGGCTGCACCATGGGCGAGTACTTCCGCGACAACGGCATGCACGCCGTCATCATCTATGACGATCTGTCCAAGCAGGCCGTCGCCTACCGCCAGATGTCGCTGCTGCTGCGCCGCCCGCCGGGCCGCGAAGCCTATCCGGGCGACGTGTTCTATCTGCACTCCCGCCTGCTCGAGCGCGCGGCGAAGCTGAACAAGGACCAGGGCTCGGGCTCGCTGACGGCGCTGCCGGTCATCGAAACCCAGGCCAACGACGTGTCGGCCTACATTCCGACCAACGTCATCTCGATCACCGACGGCCAGATCTTCCTGGAAACCGACCTGTTCTTCCAGGGCATCCGTCCCGCGGTGAACGTCGGTCTGTCGGTGTCGCGCGTCGGTTCGTCCGCGCAGACCAAGGCCACCAAGAAGGTCGCCGGCAAGATCAAGGGCGAGCTCGCGCAGTACCGCGAAATGGCGGCGTTCGCGCAGTTTGGCTCCGATCTCGACGCCTCGACCCAGCGCCTGCTCAACCGCGGTTCGCGCCTGACCGAGCTGCTCAAGCAGCCGCAGTTCGCGCCGCTGAAGATGGAAGAGCAGGTCTGTGTGATCTGGGCCGGCACCAACGGCTATCTCGATCCGCTCCCGCTCAACAAGGTGCGCGCGTTCGAGGACGGTCTGCTGTCGCTGCTGCGCGGCAAGAACGCCGAGATCCTCAACGCGATCCGCGACAGCCGCGATCTCTCCGACGACACCGCCGCCAAGCTGAAGTCGGTGGTCGAAGGCTTCGCGAAGAGCTTCGCGTAAACGCCGTCATGGCCGGGCTTGTCCCGGCCATCCACGTCTAACGGCGTGTGAGGCACCGCGTGGATGCCCGGGGCGAGCCCGGGCATGACGACTGGATAGGTTTGCGATCAGGCCAAAGGGTCGGATCGTCGGGGACGAAGAATGGCGTCACTTAAAGACATGCGCGTCCGCATCGCCTCCACCAAGGCGACGCAGAAGATCACCAAGGCGATGCAGATGGTCGCGGCGTCGAGGTTGCGCCGTGCCCAGCAAGCGGCCGAGGCGGCGCGGCCCTATGCCGACAAGATGAGCGCGGTGATCTCCAACATCGCCAGCGCCGCTGCGGGTTCGCCCGGCGCGCCGGCGCTGCTGGCCGGCACCGGCAGGGACCAGGTCCACCTGCTGCTGGTCTGCACCGGCGAGCGCGGTCTGTCCGGCGCCTTCAACTCCTCGATCGTGCGCCTCGCCCGCGAGCGCGCCCAGGCGCTGATCGCGCAGGGCAAGGAAGTGAAATTCTTCTGTGTCGGCCGCAAGGGCTATGAGCAGCTCCGCCGCCTGTTCGACAAGCAGATCGTCGAGCACCTCGACCTGCGTAGCGTTCGTCAGCTCGGCTTCGTCAACGCCGAGGACATCGCCAAGAAGGTGCTGGCCCGTTTCGACAACGGTGAGTTCGACGTCTGCACGCTGTTCTACGCGCAGTTCAAGTCGGTGATCGCCCAGATCCCGACCGCGCAGCAGATCATCCCGCTGGTCGTCGAGGAAAAGGCGGCGAACGCGCCGACGACGTCCTACGATTACGAGCCGGAGGAGGACGAACTGCTGTCCGGCCTGTTGCCGCGCAACATCGCGGTGCAGATCTTCCGCGCGCTGCTGGAAAACAACGCTTCGTTCTATGGCGCGCAGATGAGTTCGATGGACAACGCCACCCGCAATGCCGGCGAAATGATCCGCAAGCAAACCCAGATCTACAACCGAACCCGTCAAGCCCAGATCACCAAGGAGCTGATCGAGATCATCTCCGGCGCCGAGGCGGTCTGACGCACGAACCAAACGACGGTCGTTCAAGTCCAGAATTTCGAAGGAGAGCTATTCATGGCTACAGCAGCTAACCAGGTCGGTCGCGTCACCCAGGTCATGGGCGCCGTCGTCGACGTGCAGTTCGAGGGCCACCTGCCCGCCATTCTCAATTCGCTGGAAACCCGGAACGGCAACATCCGCCTCGTGCTGGAAGTTGCGCAGCATCTCGGTGAGTCCACCGTCCGCACGATCGCGATGGACGTGACCGAAGGTCTGGTGCGCGGCCAGGAAGTGACCGACACCGGCCAGCCGATCGCGGTTCCGGTGGGTGACGGCACGCTCGGCCGCATCATGAACGTCATCGGCGAGCCGATCGACGAAGCCGGCCCGATCAAGTCCGAAGGTCTCCGCGCCATCCACCAGGAAGCGCCGAGCTACACCGACCAGTCGACCGAAGCTGAAATTCTCGTCACCGGCATCAAGGTCGTCGATCTTCTTGCTCCGTATGCGAAGGGCGGCAAGATCGGCCTGTTCGGCGGCGCCGGCGTCGGCAAGACCGTGCTGATTCAGGAGCTGATCAACAACGTCGCGAAGGCGCACGGTGGTTACTCCGTGTTCGCCGGCGTCGGCGAGCGTACCCGCGAAGGCAACGACCTCTATCACGAGTTCATCGAGTCCAAGGTCAACGCCGATCCGCACAATCCGGATCCGAGCGTGAAATCCAAGTGCGCGCTGGTGTTCGGCCAGATGAACGAGCCGCCGGGCGCCCGCGCCCGCGTCGGCCTCACCGGTCTCACCGTCGCCGAGCACTTCCGCGACCAGGGCCAGGACGTGCTGTTCTTCGTCGACAACATCTTCCGCTTCACCCAGGCCGGCTCGGAAGTGTCGGCGCTGCTCGGCCGTATTCCTTCGGCGGTGGGTTATCAGCCGACGCTCGCCACCGACATGGGCGCGCTGCAGGAGCGCATCACCACCACGCAGAAGGGCTCGATCACCTCGGTGCAGGCCATCTACGTTCCGGCCGACGACTTGACCGACCCGGCGCCCGCGACCTCGTTCGCGCATCTGGACGCGACCACGGTGTTGAACCGCGCGATCTCGGAAAAGGGCATCTACCCCGCGGTGGACCCGCTCGACTCGACCTCGCGCATGCTCTCGCCGCTCGTCGTCGGCCAAGAGCACTACGACACCGCGCGTCAGGTCCAGCAGGTGCTGCAGCGCTACAAGTCGCTCCAGGACATCATCGCCATTCTCGGCATGGACGAGCTTTCGGAAGAGGACAAGCTGACGGTGGCCCGCGCCCGCAAGATCGAGCGCTTCCTGTCGCAGCCGTTCCACGTCGCCGAAATCTTCACCGGCTCGCCCGGCAAGTTCGTCGACCTCGCGGACACCATCAAGGGCTTCCGCGGCCTCTGCGAAGGCAAGTATGACCACCTGCCGGAAGCAGCCTTCTACATGGTCGGCACCATCGAAGAGGCAGTCGAGAAGGGCAAGAAGCTGGCGGCGGAAGCCGCCTAAGCTGGCGAATAGCGAATGGCGAGTAGAATCTATTCGCCATTCGCTGCTCGCCACTCGCGCGTTCGCTACTCACCATTCGCAGGTTTCCAATGGCCACCATCCACTTCGATCTCGTCTCGCCGGAAAAGCTCGCATTCTCGGGTCAGGTCGATCAGGTCGATATCCCCGGCGTCGAGGGTGACTTCGGCGTGCTGGCGGGACATGCGCCGGTCGTGGCTGCGATCCGGCCCGGCATCCTCACCGTGACCACGGGCGGCAGGCACGTGAAGATCATCGTGCTCGGCGGTATCGCCGAAGTCTCCGAGAAGGGCCTCACCGTGCTCGCCGACGTCGCGACGTCGCTCGACGAACTCGACCGTGCCCAGTTCGCCGCGACCATCTCCGAGATGGAAGACGGCCTGAAGGAGCACGAAGGCGGCGAGCTCGATCAGGCCATCGAGCGGCTCGACCACTTCAAGAGCATCCAGCAGCAGCTCAACAGCACGGCTATGCACTAAGCCCCGGTGCACTGCTCCGGGGCTCAAGCTACAAATTCCTGAACAGGTTCAGCGCTCGTCACGGAAGTGGCGGGCGCTGAAACTTTGTTGCACCGCGCCGCCGATAGCGGCATTCTGCGCCCGCGAATTTGTTTCGGGGCTGGCAGCAGATGAAACGCAAGATCGCAGCGATTTTCGCAGCCGATATTGCCGGTTACTCAAGACTGGTCGCGGAAGACGAAGAGGAGACGCTGCGGCGTCTCGCCTCCTATCGCGAGGTCATCGACGACTTCATCGCGAAAGCCAACGGACGCATCTTCAACACGGCGGGCGACGCCGTGCTCGCGGAATTTCCGAGCGCGGTCGATGCGGTGCGCTGCGCGATCGACATCCAGGAATCCCTGCGAACCCGCAACATGGCCTATCCGCCGAGCCGGCAGATGTCGTTCCGCATCGGCATCACCATCGGTGACGTGGTCGAGCGCAACGGCGATCTGCTCGGTGACGGCGTCAATATCGCCGCCCGGCTCGAAGGCCTCGCCGAGGTCGGCGGCATCTGCGTCTCCCGCGCCGTGCACGAGCAGGTCGCCAACAAGCTGTCGGTGCAGTTCGCCGACATCGGCGCGCAGGAGGTCAAGAACATCCCGACGCCGGTGCACGCCTACATGGTGGCGATGCGGCGCGAGGACGGCACTTACGCCACGCCGAAAGTGAAGAAGCCCGCCTCCAAGCTGGCCGCGGCACCGGTGTGGATGTGGCCGCTGGTGGTCGCCGTCGTCTCGGTCGTCGCCATCCTTGTCACCGGCTTCCTCTACAACACCAAGCTCAAGCAGGCGGTCACCGCCGCGGCCGCGCCGGCCGCGACGCCGAGCGCAGCGCCGGCAGATGCCGTGGCGCCGAGCCCGATGCCGACCCAGATGGCAAAGGCGCCGATGGCTCCGATGAGCCCAGCCGGCGCTGCGATGGCGCCGATGCCTGCGCCCTCGCCATCCGCCGCGCCGCTGTCAGGCAAGCTTGCCGTCGACAGCGTGCCCTTCATCAACGAGCGCATCCGCAACTATCTGGCCGGCGACTATTCCGCCTCCGGCGACTACAAGGCCTTCGCGCTCAATATCGGCGGCTTCACAGGCGCGGCGTTGAACCAGCCGACCGAGGAAGCCGCGCGCAACATGGCGCTCGAGCAATGCCAGAAGCGCGCCGATGCCGCGCAATCGCCGCGGCGCTGCGAGCTCTATGCGGTCGGCAACGACGTCGTCTACACGCACGGCAAGCCGCCGATGCCGCCGCAGCCCTGGGTGCGCCACGACGCCATGACCGAGCGGGCCTTCGTGCCGAAAGATTTTCCTATGGTGCGCGATCCGGCAAAAGTCCGGCTCGAGAACATGTTCGTGCCGGCGGCGAAATCCCGCGCGATCGCGCTCGGGCCGGGCGGTCAATATTTCATGGTGCTGGGCGCGTCATCCGTCGACGATTCGGCGCGGCGTTCGCTGGAATCGTGCGGCGCCATCGCCGGCATGGCCTGTCTGATCGTCGCGGTCGACGACAATTTCGTCGTGCCGATCCCGACCCTGCTTAGGATCACCGGCTTCTTCCATGCCGCTTCCAACGCCTCGATCGCCGCCGACGCGCGCGCCGAGGTCGTGCGCAAGCTCGCCGATGGCATGGGCTGGAACGCAGTCGCGGTCGGGACCGCGGGCCGGCCGGGCCTCGGCCTGAAGGCCGCGGACGAGCAGACCGCCGTCAATTCCGCGCTCGCCGACTGCGCCAAGCGCGACAGCGATTGCCACGTCATCGCGATCGGCCCGTTCACGGTCGGACCGACCAATTAGAGCTTGCTGGACATAGGCCGGCACGACGATTGCGCCGTGCGGCCGATTCTCTCCGACGCTTCAAAAACTTCGCAACGACCACCGCCCACCGCGCCTGCAATCGCCGGCTACTGTGCATGGGGTTGTTTTCGCGGTTTTAGTTTGCGAAGGGCGCAAACTGCTGCGCGACCGCGCGGTAGACGTCGCGACGGAACGGCACCACGAACTCGGTGACGCGGTCGAGCCGCTCCCAGCGCCAGGCGTCGAACTCCGCGGGCTGTTCGTTGCGCGGCGTCAGCGGATCGATCTCGTCATCGCGACCGGTGAAGCGCAGCGCGAACCATTTCTGGCGCTGCCCGCGGAACTTCGCCAGCCGGTGCGTCTGCGGCCCGTCATAGGGCGGGAACTCGTAAGTCAGCCAGTCTGTCTCGCCGAGATAGTCCGCACTCTTGACGCTGGTCTCTTCCCAAAGTTCGCGCAGCGCCGCATCGCGCAGGTTCTCGCCCTCATCGACACCACCTTGCGGCATCTGCCAGTCGAGGCCCGGCAGGATGATCTCGGGGCCGTCGCCCTTGAAGCGGTGGCCGATCAGCACGCGGCCATCGGCATTGAAGAGGGCGATCCCCACGTTGGGACGGTAGGGTTTTTGATTGGTCACGCGCGCGTCTTTCATCGTCATTCCGGCGATGCATTAGCACCGAACCCGGGATGACGATTTGATTTATTCATCCGCCAGCGCGGAAAATTCCTTCACCACGCGCTCGTAGACCGGGCGCTTGAACGGGATGATCAAACCGGTCAGGTTCTTCATCGGCTCCCAGCGCCAGCTCACGAACTCGGCCTTGTGGCCGCCGCCGGGTTTCTCGACATTGATCTCGCTGTCCTTGCCGGTGAACCGGACCGCGAACCATTTCTGGCGCTGGCCGCGATAGCGGCCCTTCCAGGCGCGCCCGGCAACCGTGCGCGGGATGTCGTAGACGAGCCAGTCCGGGACCTCGCCGAGCCGCTCGACCGAGCGCACGCTGGTCTCCTCATAGAGCTCACGCTTGGCGGCATCCCAGGTGTCCTCACCGGGATCGACGCCGCCCTGCGGCATCTGCCAGACATGGGCGTCGTCGACATGCTCGATGCCACCGGCGCGGCGGCCGATGAACACCAGACCCTTCATGTTGATCAGCATCACACCGACGCAGGTACGGTAGGGCAGATCCTCGTAACGTGCCATTCCGCCAGACCTCTCGCGTGCTTTTGGTGGGTATGCCGGTCCCGAGGGCCCGTAACGTACCAATCCGTTGATTTAGCTAGATTTTGATTTCAGCATCGCGGTTGTCAACGGCACCAAAAGGATACCACGGTCGCTCAATGTCTTGGTCCAGCTGCTGATGCGCTCGATCGAGACCGGCAGGGCGGAGGCGGTGCCGATTGCGACGCCGCGCTCGCGCGCCATTGATTCGAGCTTGTTCAGGGCGCGGTCGATCTCTGCCGGGGTCGGCACCACGTCGATCGCGATATCGCCCTTGCCGAACGGCATCGCCTGGCTGCCCGCGGCCTGGGGCGCGATGCTGCGCGGCGAGGAGCCGTCGTCGAAGAAGCCGAGGCCGCGCTTGGCCGCCTCGCGGATGATCGGCTGCATCGCGGCGTCGGTCGCCACGAAGCGGGCGCCCATGAAATTGGTGAGGCCGGCATAGCCCTGCATCCGGCTCAGGTGCCAGTACAGGCGGTCCATGTTCTGGTCGGTGGTGAGCGAGGTCAGCAGCGTCTGCGGGCCCGGGTCGTTGTCCGGGAAGTCGTAGGGCTCCATCGGGATCTGGAGGAAGATCTCGTGGCGCTGGGCGCGGGCCCGCTCGGCGAGCTTGCCGGGGTCGGCACCATAGGGCGTGAAGGCCAGCGTCACCGCCGGCGGCAGCCGCATGATCGCGTCGGTGGTCTTGGCCGCGCCGACGCCGAGGCCGCCGATCAGGATCGCGACCACAGGCATCTTTGCCGCCTTGGCGCGGTCGGCATCCGCCGCGTAGACGTTGAACGGCTTCGCGCCCTCGGCCGTCACGGGGATCATGCCGTAGCGCGATTTTTCCAGCAGTTTCGGGTCGATCCCGGCCATGACGGGCGGAGGGGCGGAGGCGGCCGCCGCGTCGCCCTTGTCGGCGGCATCGCCGCCACCGATCACCACGTCGTGGCGCGTGCCGGTGGAACCGTCGATCATGGTGACGGTCTTCTGCTCGCCCGCCTGCTTCGGCGCTTCCTTGGCCTCGTGCTTGTTCTCTGGCTTGCTCTCCTGGCCAGGGCTCGCGGCGGCCGGCTTCTCGTCGGTGGCCCTGGGCTCGCGGATCGCAATCCGCGTCATCGGCTCGCCGCCGAGCGGATCCTTGTTGAAGATGGCGAAGCCGGCGAAGGCGACCAGGAACAGGCCGAGCATGACCGCGAGGGCCTGCATGGCTGTGAACGGCAGCCGCAGCCGCCGTTTCCGGCGCGGCTTGTCCTGTCCGAGCGGGGCGCTCAGATCATCGGCCGTTTCAGTCATGCGAGATCCCGAATCACTCCCGCCGACGATACCACGCCGAGGTCAAGCGGCGTCAGGCCGGGATAGGCCGGGGGTAGCAGGAGCCCCAAGCAAAAAGGGCGGCTCCCGGAGCCGCCCTTTTCGAGAGATGAGGTGACGCGCCGACTTAGTTCGCCGCTTTGGGCTTGTCGGTCGTGGCCTTGTTGTCGCCCGGCGTCGGCGCCGCGGAGGCGCTGTTCTTGATGCCGTGGAGCAGATCGTCCGCGAGCTTGAGCGCCTTGTCGTCCTTGGCGTCCGGCGGGACGTAGGACTGCGAGCCGGTCTTCTCGTCGCCGTCGTTCTTGAGATGGCCGCGCAGCGAAGCCTCGCCCTTGGTGTCGGTGCGCGACTTCAGCTCGTCCGGCACGTCCTGGAGCACTTCGATGTCGGGCACGATGCCCTTGGCCTGGATCGACTTGCCCGACGGCGTGTAGTAGCGCGCCGTGGTCAGGCGCAGCGCGCCGTTGCCAGAGCCGAGCGGAATGATCGTCTGCACCGAGCCCTTGCCGAACGAGCGCGTGCCGACGATGGTCGCGCGCTTGTGGTCCTGCAGCGCGCCGGCGACGATTTCCGATGCCGAAGCGGAACCGCCATTGACCAGCACGATGACAGGCTTGCCCTTGGTGAGGTCGCCCGCATGCGCGGTGCGGCGCTGGGTCTCCTCGGCATTGCGGCCACGGGTCGAGACGATCTCGCCCTTCTCCAGGAACGAGTCGGAGACGGTGACCGCTTCCTCGAGCAGGCCGCCCGGGTTGTTGCGGAGGTCGATGATGTAGCCCTTGAGCTTGTCGCCGATCTGATTCGAGAGGTTGGCGACCTCGCGCTTCAGGCCTTCGGTGGTCTGCTCGTTGAAGGTGGTGATGCGGATATAGGCGATGTCGTCGGCCTCGATGCGCGCGCGCACCGAGCGGACGCGAATGTTGTCGCGCACCAGGGTGACGTCGATCGGATTGTCCTGGCCCTTGCGGATGATCTTGAGCTTGATCTTGGTGTTGACCGGACCGCGCATCTTCTCGACCGCCTGGTTCAGGGTCAGGCCCTGCACGGCTTCGTCGTCGAGATTGGTGATGATGTCGTTGGCCATGACGCCGGCGCGCGAAGCGGGGGTGTCGTCGATCGGCGAGACCACCTTGATCAGGCCGTCCTCCATCGTGACTTCGATGCCGAGGCCGCCGAACTCACCGCGGGTCTGCACCTGCATGTCGCGGAAGCTCTTGGCGTCCATGTAGCTCGAATGCGGATCGAGGCCGGTGAGCATGCCGCTGATGGCGGATTCGATCAGCTTCGTGTCATCGGGCTTCTCGACATAGTCCGAGCGCACGCGCTCGAACACATCGCCGAACAGATTGAGCTGGCGATAGGTGTCTGCAGTTGCGGCTCGCGCGCTGGAGCCCATGAAGACCGCGCGCGGCTGGGTCACGAACAGCGTCAGCGCAGCACCGGTGGCCGCGCTGAGGAGGATAACTGAAGTCTTGCGCATCATCCGCGAACCTTCTCGCCTTCATTTGCGGCCCACCATGGGCCTGGATCGATTGGAGTGCCGTCCTTACGGAACTCGACATACAGCACAGGTTGACTCGCGTTCGTGGCGAGAATGGAGGCGACTTGAGAGGTCGACCCCATGGTCGCGACCGGTTCCCCCGTGAGCACAAACTGACCGATGTTAACCGAAATGCGCTCCATCCCGGCGATCAGGACATGATACCCGCCCCCGGCGTTGAGGATCAAGAGTTGTCCATAGCTGCGGAACGGGCCGGAATAGACAACCCAGCCATCACACGGCGTCGTGACCTGGGAGCCGGGCCTGGTTGCCAGCGAAATGCCCTTCTGGACACCGCCGACCCCATCGGAACCGCCAAAATCCCTGATCTTGTTACCGTTAACCGGCAGTGGCAGGAGCCCCTTGGCCGCGGCGAAGGCGATCGCCGGGGTGGTCCGGGACCGGTCCTTGAAAGTGCCCGGACCGGGCTTGGCACTGGCGGCCGCCTTGGCCTCGGCCTGCTTGGCGGCCTCGGCCGCCTTCTCGGCGGCCTTGGCGGCGCTCTGCAGATCCTGCTCCATCTTGGTGATCAGCCCCTGGAGATCGCCGACCTGCCTGGAGAGCGCGATGGCGCGCGAGTTCTCGGCGTCGAGATCCTTTTCACGCGACGCCTGCTGGCGCTGCCGCTCGTCGACCAGGGCGGTAAGCCGGGTCTGGTCGTTGCGGACCTTGTCGCGGTCGATGGCAAGCTGGTCGCGTTCGGCGGCGATGTTCTTGCGCAAGGCCACGAGCTCGCCGAGGTCGCCCGCGAGCTTCTCGGCGCGGCCGCGCAATTCCGGCACCACGGCGCCGAGCAGCATGGCGGTGCGCAGTGATTGCAGCGCATCTTCTGGCCGCACCAACAGCGCCGGCGGCGTGCGCCGGCCGGCGCGCTGCAGGGCCGCCAGCACCTCGACGATGTCGGCGCGGCGCGACTCCAGCGAGGTGCGCATCTGCTGCTCGCGGCCGTTGAGCGAGCGCAGCCGCGCTTCGGCTTCGTCGATCTTGGTCTCGACGGTCCGCACATTGGCTGCGGTATCGATCAGCTGCTGATTGAGCTGGGTGCGGTCCTGGCCGAGCGAGGTGATCTCGGCCTTGAGCTTGGCCTGCGCTTCCTCGGCGCTCTTCTGCCTCGCGCGGGCGGCCTCGAGCTCCTGCTCGCGCTGCTTGATTGCATCGGGCGAGACAGCCGCCGTCTGTGGCGCGGGCGCAATTGTCTGACCTTGCGTCTGAGCTTGCGCGAGGCTTGCGCCCGTGACGCCGGCGATCAGCAGCAGGTTGAGGATCGGCGCTCGCATCGCTTTACGCAAAGGTGCTCGTTGTGCGCGCATCACGCGCGGTGATAGGGGTGGCCGGCCAGAATGGTGGCGGCCCGATAAAGCTGTTCCAGAAGCATGACGCGGACCATTTGGTGCGGCCAGGTCGCAGAGCCGAACGCGATCGCGAGCTTGGCCTTACGGCGCAATTCGGGCGAAAGTCCGTCCGCCCCTCCGATCACGAAGATAGTATGTCCGGCACCCTCGTCGCGCCAGCGCCCGAGGTGCCGTGCGAATACGGTGGAGTCGAGATTCTGGCCGCGCTCGTCCATCGCCACCAGGATCGATTTTTCCGGGATATGAGCACCGATCGCCGCGGCCTCTTCGGCCATCCGAGTCGCGGTGTCGCGCGCGCGGCTTTCGGGGATTTCGTGGATGCTGAGCTCGCGGAATCCGAGCTTGCGGCCGGCTTCGTCGAACCGCTCGAAATAGCGGTCGGCAAGCTCCCGTTCGGGGCCCTGCTTCAGCCGGCCCACCGCAATGACAGCAACGCGCATGATATCTTCAGGTCGTGTTTCAAGACCGCGCGCAATATGCGCGCGCACGACGCTAGCATGCGCGTCAGCCGATTCGAAATCGGCTCGATGAGCCTAGATCGCCTTCGCCGCCCCAGGGCCCTGGGTGTACAATCTCTCGAGATTGTAGAACTCGCGGACCTCGGGTCTGAACACGTGCACGATCACATCGCCGGAATCGATCAGCACCCAGTCGCAATTGGGCAAGCCCTCGACGTGGATGTTCCTGATGCCGTTTTCCTTGAGGCCTTTGGCGACGTTGTCCGCGATCGCGCCGACATGCCGGTTCACCCGGCCGGTGGTAACGAT
This sequence comes from Bradyrhizobium sp. MOS001, assembly GCF_004634465.1. NCBI lineage: Bacteria > Pseudomonadati > Pseudomonadota > Alphaproteobacteria > Hyphomicrobiales > Nitrobacteraceae > Bradyrhizobium > Bradyrhizobium sp. MOS001. The sequence continues at coordinate 55,142 of NZ_SPVJ01000028.1, read as the reverse complement.
CATGTAGTCGGAGTACGCCGATTTGCCGCGAAGGTCGATGGTGACCGTCTCTTCCGCCTTCATGTCGTCGAGGCGGGAGAGGATCAGGCTCAGCGTCTTGTCGGCGTCGGGTTGCGCCTTCAAGGCCGCAGCTTTGGTCGATGTTTTACGCGCCGGTTTCGCTACCTTGGGTAAAACAGACTTGGACAATACAGATGTGGTCAGGGACCATTCCTTTCACTGTATCGCGAACGCCGAATCCGACGCTCACTGGTTACACTACATCATGTGGGGTTAAGGGTTTCAATATGCCAGAGAGTCCGAAATCCCCACAACGTCCACACACTCCGTCTCACTTCGGACCTTTCCAGCTCCCGTCCGGGTTCCGCAAGCCGGTCGAGGACAGGTTCAGTTTCAACCCCGTCAGAAAGACCCAGGCCGGCGCCGGCCGATCCGGAAGCAATGCCGCGTCCGTCTCGGGCACGCGGTAGCGTGCAAGGGCCTGGGCAGCGGGCGAGGCGAGGGCGCGAAAACTCTGCGGCGGGCGATCGATGACCGCAATCGGCACCTGGTCGGCGATGCGCCGCCAGTGCTGCCAACGATGGAATTGAGCGAGATTGTCGGCGCCCATGATCCAGACAAAGCGCAGGCCGCTGAGGCGGCGGCGCAAGGTGTTGATCGTGTCGATAGTATAGCGGGTACGAATGACGGATTCGAGACAGCTCACCTCGATCCTGGGATCGTCGGCGACGTCGCGCGCGGCCTGCATGCGCGCGCCGAGCTCATGCAGCGTGCCGTTCTCCTTCAGTGGATTGCCCGGCGTCACCAGCCACCACACGCGGTCGAGTCGGAGGCGTTTCAGCGTGAACTGGCTGATGGCGCGATGGGCCTCGTGCGGCGGATTGAACGAGCCGCCGAGCAGGCCGACGCGCATGCCTTCGGTGTAGGGCGGAATGGCCTGCGCGAAGAAACGTGGCGCGACGAAATTGTTACTCAATGCCCCACGCCTCGCGACATGACTTACGGCCGCGTCTGACCTGTGCCGTGGACGCGATATTTGAAGCTCGTGAGCTGCTCGGCGCCAACCGGACCACGGGCGTGGAATCGGCCGGTGGCGATGCCGATCTCGGCGCCGAAACCGAACTCGCCGCCATCGGCGAACTGCGTTGAGGCATTGTGCAGCACGATCGCGGAATCGACCTCGCTCAGGAATTTCCTCGCAGCAGCCTCATCCGCGCTCACGATCGCGTCGGTGTGATGCGAGCCGTGGTTCTGGATATGCGCGATCGCGCCGTCGACACCGTCCACCACCTTCGCCGCGATGATCGCGTCAAGATATTCAGTGTCCCAATCGTCTTCGCTGGCAGCCTTGACGCGCGCATCGGTCTTCTGCACGGCGTCGTCGCCGCGCACTTCGCAGCCGGCCTCGATCAGCATCTCGACCAGCGGCTTCAGGTTTTTGGCGGCGGCGGCGCGATCGACCAGCAGCGTCTCGGCCGCGCCGCAGACGCCGGTGCGGCGCATCTTGGCGTTGAGCACGATCGACTTCGCCATGGCGAGGTCGGCGCTGGCATCGATATAGACGTGGTTGACGCCTTCGAGATGCGCGAACACGGGCACGCGGGCCTCCTGCTCGACGCGCGCGACGAGGCTCTTGCCTCCGCGCGGAACGATCACGTCGATGGCGCCGTCCAGCCCTGACAGCATCATGCCGACCGCCGCGCGGTCGCGCGTCGGCACCAGCGTGATCGCCGCTTCGGGGAGCCCGGCGTCACGCAGGCCCTGGACGAGACATTCATGGATCGCGCGGCACGAACGAAAACTGTCGGAGCCGCCGCGCAGGATCACGGCATTGCCGGATTTCAGGCACAGCACGCCGGCATCCGCCGCAACGTTCGGCCGGCTCTCGAAGATCACGCCGACGACGCCGAGCGGAACGCGCACGCGCTCGATGGTCATGCCGTTCGGCCGCTGCCAGCTCTCGGTGACGATGCCGATCGGATCGGCGATGCCGCGCACGATACCGATGCCCTCGGCCATCGACTCGACGCGCGCAGGTGTCAGTGTCAGGCGGTCGATGAAGGAGGCGATCATGGTGCCCGAGGCCCGGGCATCCGCGACGTCCTCGGCATTGGCGGCAAGGATCGCGGCAGAGTTCGCGCGGATCGCCCGCTCCATGGCCTCGAGCGCCCGGTTCTTCTGCTCCGGCGGCGCCAGCGCCAGCACGCGCGCGGCAGCGCGGGCACGGGCGGCGAGATCGGACATCAGCGCCTGGAGATCGGCATTGCCGTCGACGGCTTTGAGGGGGGCGGCCATGGAGAGTTCAACCTTCTGCTAAGGCAGTGTCCTAGCACGGAAATCCCGCGTCTGCGAAGGGTCGGGAGGGTATGGCTGGGGCCCGGTTCGCGCCGCCCGGTCGGCCAATGGCCTGGTTGCCCCCGAGGCCGGACGGATCCTTGCGAGGCGCTCAAATATCAATAAATATCATTACTTGATAACGGAGCCGTTCCATGGCGAGCAGCTACAGCATTGGAAAGCATTTCGAGGACCTGATCGACGATCTGGTCGAGAGCGGCCGCTATGCCACCGCGAGCGAGGTCATGCGCGAAGGCCTTCGCCTAGTCGAGGAGCGTGAAGAGCGGCGCAGGGTCAAGCTGGAGGCGCTGCGGGAGGAAATCCAGAAGGGGTTTGACAGCGGACCAATGGAAGAGGTCGATGTCCAGGAATGGATGAACGACATCAAGGCGCGGGGACGGCAGCGACTGGCCGCGCGCAAACGTGGCGAATAGATTCCGCAAGGCCCCACAAGCCGACCAAGATCTAGATTCGATCTGGGATTTCATCGCGTCGGACAGCGTTCGGGCGGCCGACAAGCAGATCGCGCGCATCGGCGAGATTTTCGAGATGCTCGTGGAAAATCCCTTGGCTGGCCGCGAACGGCGAGAATTGCGCGACAGCCTGCGCAGCTTCCCCGTTGGCAATTACGTGATCTTCTATGTCCCGCTGCCCGATGGAGTCGAGATCGTCCGCGTGATGCACGGCCGCCAGGATATCGGCTCTGACGACATGCAATAGTTGGCGGACTTGCTCGTCCTTACCCACCCACCACCAGATCGTCGCGGTGGATCATCTCGGACCTCCCGCTGATGCCGAGGATGGCCATCACGTCCGGGGAGGAGCGGCCCTTGATCCGTTCGGCGACCTCGGCATCGTAGGCGATCAGGCCGCGGCCGACCTCGCTGGTATCAGGACTGCGCACGATCACCGCATCGCCGCGGGCGAACTGGCCTTCCACCTTGATCACGCCGGCCGGCAGCAGGCTGGCGCCGGCACGCAGCGCCGTCACGGCGCCGGCATCGATGGTCAGCGTGCCTTTCGGCTCCAGCGTGCCCGCAATCCACCGCTTGCGCGAGGTGATGGGGTTGGCCGGCGTCAGGAACCAGGTGCAGCGGCCGCCGTCGGCGATCGCCTGCAGGGGATGCTCGATCTTGCCCGAGGCGATCAGCATATGCGTGCCGCCTGTGGTCGCGATCTTGGCTGCCTCGACCTTGGTGCGCATGCCGCCGCGCGACAGCTCGGACTCGGCGTCGCCTGCCACGGCCTCGATCTCCGAGGAGATGCTGTCGACCACGGGAATGAGTTTTGCGTTCGGATTGTTCTTCGGCGGGGCATCGTAGAGCCCGTCGATGTCGGACAGCAGCACCAGCAAATCGGCGCTCGCCATGGTGGCGACGCGCGCGGCGAGGCGATCATTGTCGCCGTAGCGGATCTCGTTGGTGGCGACCGTGTCATTCTCGTTGATGACGGGGATCGCGCGCCATTCCAGCAGCTTGCCGATGGTGGAGCGCGCATTGAGATAGCGGCGGCGCTCCTCGGTGTCCTGGAGCGTGACCAGGATCTGCCCCGCGCCGATGCCGTGGGCGCCGAGCACCTCTGACCAGATCCGCGCTAGCGCGATCTGGCCGACGGCGGCGGCCGCCTGGCTCTCCTCCAACTTCAGCGGGCCACGCGGCAATTTCAGCCGGCTGCGGCCGAGCGCGATCGACCCGGAGGAGACGACGAGCACGTCGCGGCCCTCGCGATGCAGCTTGGCCATGTCGTCGGCGAGCGCGGCGAGCCAGGAGGCGCGCACCTCGCCCTTGTCGGAATCGACCAGCAGGGCGGAGCCGACCTTGACGACGATGCGGCGGAATTGACTGAGTTCGGGGCTGGGCATGTGTGTATGTGTTGGCGCGTGTGACGGACTGCTCTGCATCGGAAACGGCGGAGCGACAGGCGGCGCCGGTTAAGGCCTGCTTTTGCAGCAGGACGATGGCCGGCGCAAGGCGGCCGAAATGGTAAACGGCGCTTGTCCGGGACGCTCGCCTGGCTCTAATTGTCGCCAACCATAATGGGCTCAAAGAGGAAACCGATGGATCGCCGCAACTTCATCGCCGGATGTCTCGGGTTGCCGCTGTTGGCGCAGGCGGGCGGATCGCAAGCGCAGGCCGGGCTGACAAAGATGATCTTCCCGTTCGCGGCGGGAGCGGGCGGCGACACGCTGTGCCGGCTGATCGCGCAGGAGATGGCGCCGGCGCTGCAACGGACCATCGTCGTCGAGAACCGTACCGGCGGCGACGGCCAGATCGGTATCAAGGCGGTGAAGGGCGCGAGTGCCGACGGCAGCATGGTGCTGGTGACGACCGGGCCGACCATGTACCTGCTGCCGATGGTGGAGACGACGCCGAGCTTCGACACGGCGAAGGATTTCATGCCGGTGTCGCTGTTGGCGCGGTTCGAATTCGCAGTCGTGATCGGCCCGGCGATTGACGCTGCCGATTTCAAGTCATTCGTGGCGTGGCTGAAGGCGCATCCGGACAAGACGTCGTTCGGGGTGCCGAGCAACGGCACCATTCCGCATTTCATGGGCTCCAAGCTCGAGAAGGATCTCGGCATTCCCTTGACCCGCGTGCCCTATCGCGGGAGCGCGCCTATCCTCAACGATCTCATCGGCGGCCATCTGTCGTTCGGCATCGTGACATTGGCCGATGCGCTGCCGCAGCACCGCGCCAAGGGCGTGAAGATCATCGCGGTCGCGAGCGCGGAGCGTTCGCCCTTCGCACCCGAGGTGCCGACACTGAAGGAGAGCGGCATCGATCTCGTCGCGGACGCCTGGTACGGCATGTGGCTCCCCGCCGGCAGCCCGCCGGACTTCGCCAGCAAGCTCGGCGCAGCCGCAAGCGCTGCGCTCGCCAGGCCCGAGGTGAATGAGAAGCTCACCGCGATCGGGCTGATCCCGGTCGGCAGCAATGCGGATGGGCTGACCAAGGAGCTCGCCGCGAACACGGCGTTCTGGCAGCCGATCGTGAAGGCGACGGGGTACAAGATCGAGAATTGAACGCCGCGCGCTACTCTATCCCCTCATCCTGAGGAGCCGCGGAGCGGCATCTCGAAGGATGAAAGGCCCGGCTGTAGCAGCGGGGCCTGCATGGTTCGAGACGGCGCTGTCGCGCCTCCTCACCATGAGGGGTTTTAGAGCTTCGCGCGTTGCGCGATCCCGTCCTTGATCGACGCGAGCTCGGCTTCGTCCCAGACACCGATCAGGATCCCGCCCTTCACCTGGAGCTGGTTGTCGGCATAGTTCGCGATCTTCTCGCGCGGCGTGGTGATGTGGTCGTTGGGATGCAGCGCCCAGTCGAACAGCTCGGCCTGAAGGCGAGCGATGATGCCGGCACACTCCGGATCGTCGCCGCGATCCAGAAACTCGTCCGGATCGGCTTCGAGATCGTACAGCATCGGACGGAAGCCGGAGGCGTGGATGTATTTCCAGCGGCCGTCGAACACCATGAACAGGCGGCAGCGCTCGATCGGCTGGTTCAGCTTCAGCCGCACATCCTGCATGGCGTAGTCGTATTCGGAGAACGCGACCGTGCGCCAGTCGGACGGCCTCTCGCCGCGCAGCAGCGGCAGCAGCGAGCGCCCTTCGAGGATGTGGCCCGGCACCTTGCCGCCGAAATAATCGACGAAGGTCGGCGCGAGATCGATGCCTTCCACGAGCGCGTCGCTGCGGGTGCCACGCATGGCGTCGGCTTCCTTCGACGGATCGATGATGATCAACGGAATCTTCGCCGACTGTTCGTGGAACAGATCCTTCTCGCCCATCCAGTGATCGCCGAGATAGTCGCCATGATCGGACGTGAACACGATCATGGTGGTGTCCAGCAGGCCGCGCGCCTCCAAAAACTTCATCAGCACGCCCATCTGGTCGTCGATCTGGGTGATCAGGCCCATATAGGTCGGGATCACCTTCTCGCGAGCCTCGTCGCGCGCCATGTTGCGGGAGTAGCGCATGTCCATGTAGGCGCCGAACACCGGATGCGGATTCTGGCGTTCGCGCTCGGAGCGGATCGCCGGGATCATGTCATCGGTCGAATACATGCTCGCATAGGGCTCGGGCGCGATATAGGGCCAGTGCGGCTTGATGTAGGACAGGTGCAGGCACCACGGCCTGCCGTCGGTCTCGGCCTCGCTGATGAAGTCCATCGCGCGCCGCGTCATGTAGGGCGTTTCGGAATGCTCGTCCGGCACGCGCGCGGCCTTGTCGGCATGCACCAGCAGCCAGCCGTTCTGCAGGGAGCCGTCGTCCGCTGCGCCTGAATTCGCCCAATGCTCCCAGGGATTGGGCGCCTCGAATCCCTGGCTGCGCAGGTACTCATCGTATTTCGGGCGCGGCCGTCCCGTCGGATGCAGGCCGTCGTCACGCTCATAAGGCTCGAACCCGCATTCGGCGACGTGCACGCCGATCATCGATTCCGGCGGAATGCCAAGCGCCTTCATGCCCTCGAGATCGGGCGCCATGTGGGTCTTGCCGACCAGCACGTTGCACACGCCGATCTTTTTGAGGTGGTCGCCGAGCGTGGGCTCGCCGACGCGCAGCGGCCAGCCGTTCCAGTGCGAGCCGTGCGAGCGCATGTAGCGCCCGGTGTAGAACGACATCCGCGACGGGCCGCAGATCGGCGACTGCACATACGCCTTGCTGAAGAGCACGCCACGCTTGGCCATGGCGTCGATGTTGGGCGTTTTCAGCGTGGGATGGCCGGTGCAGCCGAGATAGTCGTAGCGAAGCTGGTCGCACATGATCCAGAGAACGTTCTTCGCGCGCGCCATGCTTCGCCCCTGCCGTTTCTTGATCTTTTAATGCTGCGCTATCGCGCCAGCGAAGACAAGCGGGCCGCTTGAGCGCGTCGGATTACGCCGACCACGGCTCCGCTTCGGCCGCGCTCTTCGCCTTGGCCGATACCGGGGCCTCGCCGATCACTTCGACAAGCGCGCGCAACGCTTCCTTCACGCCGTCGCCGGTGATGCCGGAGAGCAGCAGCGGTGTCTTCTTGGCGGCGCGTTTCAGCCGGTCCTTCTGCTTCTTCAACTCGTCCGGCTCGACCGCGTCGATCTTGTTCAGCGCGACGATCTCGATCTTGTCGGTGAGCAGGCCGCCATAGGCATTGAGCTCGTTGCGAACCGTCTTGTAGGCCTTGCCGGCATGCTCGCAGGTCGCATCGACGAGATGCAGCAGCACGCGGCAGCGCTCGACATGGCCGAGGAAGCGGTCGCCGAGGCCGGCGCCTTCATGCGCGCCTTCGATCAGACCGGGAATGTCCGCCAGCACGAATTCGCGGCCGTCGGAATTCACGACGCCGAGTTGCGGATGCAGCGTGGTGAAGGGATAGTCGGCGATCTTCGGCTTCGCCGCGCTGACCTTGGAAAGGAAGGTCGATTTGCCGGCATTGGGCAGGCCGACCAGTCCGGCATCCGCGATCAGTTTCAGTCGCAGCCAGATCCAGCGCTCCTCGCCGGGCTGGCCGGGATTGGCGTTGCGTGGTGCGCGGTTGGTCGAGGACTTGAAATGCGCGTTGCCGAAGCCGCCATTGCCGCCCTCGGCCAGCACGAACTTCTCGCCGACATCAGTGAAGTCGTGGATCAGGGTCTCGCGGTCCTCGTCGAAGATCTGCGTGCCCACGGGGACCTTCAGCACGATCGCCTTGCCGTTTGCGCCATGACGGTCCGAGCCCGAGCCGTTCTCGCCCTTCTGGGCCTTGAAATGCTGCTGGTAGCGGTAGTCGATCAGCGTGTTGAGGCCGTCGGCGACCTCGAGGACCACGTTGCCGCCGCGGCCGCCATTGCCGCCGGAAGGACCGCCGAATTCGATGAACTTCTCGCGGCGGAACGCCACGCAGCCGTTCCCGCCGTCACCGGAGCGGATATAGACCTTTGCTTCGTCGAGGAATTTCATGGGCCATAGGTAGGGCAGGCGGTCCCGCGCGGCAACCCGGACTTATCCCTGAATCGGCCGAAATCCTGCGAATTTGGCCCCGTGCTTAACCCGCAGGCCGTCTCCGGATCAGGAATTTCTGCATCCCCTCCAGCACCAGCTCCTTGCGCTGGTTGAATACGGTGCTTTTGAGCGTCACCGCGCCGGTCGTGCGACCTGGCACCAGCTCCGTGACCTCGAGCGCGGGATAGATGGTGTCGTCGGCGAACACCGGTTTGAGGAACCGGCTCGATTGCTCGAGGAAGCCGACCAGGGAGTCCTCGACCATGAACGGAAACAGGCCCGCGCCGGGCGCCGTGTGGATCAAGGTCTGGAAGCCGTGGGCGAGCAGATGCGGCATGCCGCGGCTGCGGCAATATTCCACGTCGTAATGCACGGGATGGGTGTCGCCGCTCGCGGTCTGGAAGGCGGCGAACACCGCCGAGGTCTGGGTGCGGCTCGGCAGCACGAAGCGCTCGCCGACCACGAAATCCTCAAACCAGCGTTGCGCGGGGATCATGCGATGCCGCGTCGGGTCGAATTCGGTCATGTCCATGCTCTCTGGTTCGGGAGGCGTCTATCGCTATCGCGCCGCGAATAGTGCGACAATCCGTTCAATCAGCAGATGCGGGCTTGTCCGGCGCGCCCACGTGATTAAAACGGCGCCAATGCCCTTCTTCAAGAATCTCTCCGCCTATGACGACCGCTCCGCACGCCTTGCCGGCATTGCGCTGATGGTGCTGTCGATCTTCATGTTCTCGTTCGGCGACGCCATGGGCAAGTTCCTCGTCGGGACCTATTCAGTGGGGCAGCTCTTGTTCCTGCGCGCCTGCGCCGCGCTGCTGCTGCTGTCGCCGCTGGTCTGGCGGCAGCGCCACCAGTTCCTGCATCTGGAGCGGCCGCGCCTGCAGCTGTTTCGCGTCGTGCTGTCGACGCTGGAAGTGGCCGCTTTCTTCCTCGCGACGGTCTATCTGCCGCTCGCCGACGTCATCACCTATTATCTCGCGGGCCCCATCTTCGTCACCGCGATGTCGGCGATCTTTCTGGGCGAGAAGGTCGGCTGGCGGCGCTGGACGGCGATCCTGATCGGCTTCTGCGGCGTGCTGATCGCGTTGCGGCCGTCGGCCCAGACGGTCAGCCTGCCGGCGCTGATCGCGCTCGGCGGCAGTCTGTCGTTTGCGACCCTGATGCTGATCACGCGCAGCCTGCGCAAGACGCCCGATATCGTGATGGCGTCGTCGCAATTCATCGGCACGTTCTCGCTGGGTGCCGTGCTGTCGGCATTCCACTGGGTGCCGCCGACACCGGGCAGCCTCGCGATCTTCGCGCTGGCGGGGTGCGTCTCGGTGACGGCGCTGTTCTGCGTCAACCGCTCGCTCAAGCTGGCACCGGCGAGCGTCGTGGTGCCATATCAATATTCGATGATCGTCTGGGCCGTGATCTTCGGCTTCGTCGTGTTCGGCGACGTGCCGTCGATTGCCACCATCATCGGCGCCGCCATCATCATCGGCGCTGGGTTCTACATCTACTTGCGCGAACGCGATCTCGGCCGCCCGAGCAACGAGGTGAATCCGCCAGCGTAGCTGCAGCCACACCGTCGTCCCGGGGCGCGCGAAGCGCGAGCCCGGGACCCATACCCACAGGACGTCGTTTTGCGATAACTGGGAGTGGGAGCTTTGTCCCACACTTCTCCCTGGGGTTATGGGTCCCGGGCTCGCGACTTTGTCGCGCCGCGGGACGACAGCAGTGTATGTGGCCGCGCGCCCTACCGCATCCGTCGCGCACTGCTCCAGTTCTTCAGCGACGACCACACGCCGCGTGACAGGCGGAAGCAATCGACCGGCGTGGACGAGCCCAGCGCGAGGAAGCGATGCAGCTGGACGCCGCTCCACTGGAAGCCGCACTTCTCCAGCACGTTGCGCGAGGCCGGATTGGTGACGCGCGCACCCGCATAGAGATGATCGTCCTCGAACTCCTCGAAGAAGAAATCGATCGCGCCGCGCGCGGCCTCGGTGGCAAAGCCCTGGCCCCAATGCTCGACGCCGAGCCAGTAGCCGAGCTCGGCATTGTCGGGCGTGGAGCGGTCGATGCCGACCATGCCGACCGGCCCGGTGTCGTGCTCGATCAGGAACACGGTCTCGCTGCCGAGCGCGGCGGTGGCGCGGACGAATTCGACGGCGTCGTCCTGCGAATAGGGGTGTGGAAGGCGACGGGTGTTTTCCGCGACACGGCGGTCGTTGGCGAGGTGGGCGATGGTCCTGACGTCGGCGAGAGTCGGGCGCCGCAACGTCAGCCGCTCGGTGGCGACGACGCTCGGTCTCGCCTCCCGCAAGGTCACGCTCGAGAAATCCTGCAACATGTCCGGCTCCGTCAAAGTCACTAAGTGAAAAGTGAGCAAGTCAAACGAAAGGGGAGGCCGGTTTCCCTGCCTCCCCTGGAGCCGTCTTGTGGACTCCGCCGGTTCGGTCAAGGACCCGGCGGACTCCAAATTTGGTCCACCGTCTATTCAGCCGCCTCGGCGATCGGGAGTACCGATACGAATGTGCGGCCGTTGGCTTTGGCTTGGAACGTGACGCGACCCTCGATCTTGGCGAACAGAGTGTGGTCCGTGCCCATGCCGACATTAAGGCCGGGATGCCAGGTGGTGCCGCGCTGACGCGCAATGATGTTGCCGGGAATCACGACTTCGCCGCCGAACGCCTTGATGCCGAGGCGCTTGCCCTTCGAATCGCGACCGTTGCGCGATGATCCGCCTGCTTTTTTGTGAGCCATGGCTCGTCTCCAAAATCCTGCGTATTTCTAGATCAATTCCTTGACGGAATCATTTCACAATTTCTCACGCATCAATTCGTGATTGCGCGTGATCAAATTATGCGGCGGCTTCTTCGGTGGTCGCTTCCTTGGCGACCTTCTCCCGCTTCGGACGCGGGCCCTTGGTGGGCTTGGCGCCGTCTGTCAGGATCTCGGAGATACGGAGGACCGTGATCTCGTCGCGATAGCCGCGCTTGCGGCGCGAATTCTTGCGGCGGCGCTTCTTGAACGCGATGACCTTCGGCCCGCGCTTGTGGTCGAGCACCTCGACCGCAACGGACGCGCCTGCGACCGTCGGGACGCCCAGGACCGGCGTGTCACCGCCGAGCACCAGCACTTCATTCAGCTGTATGATCGAGCCGACTTCGCCTTCGATCTTGCCTACTTCGAGAACATCATCCGGCACGACGCGGTATTGCTTGCCGCCGGTTTTGATGACTGCGAACATCGTTTTTTCTCCGTGTTCAAATCCCGGCCTCGCGACGAGAATCGTCCGGGCCGGCTTTTTGTCAGTCGCTATGGGTTTATGCGCGTTTTGTGCGGGCGGGAGTTATCCCTTTGAAAACCCACGCAAAAACAAACAGCGCGAGAAACGCCCCGCGCCGGTTGCGGGACTTATAGCCGCCGGACGCGGAGAGTCAAGGAAAAGCGCCGAAAACCGAAGAGTTTAGGGCAATTCACCCGCAATCCAGGAGGTTACAGGGCCTGCGCATGGAGGATCTCGTGGCTCTCCCATCGGTCCCATTGGCTCATGCCCGCCCCCAGGGTGCGCTCGGCCATCAGCCGGCACGACAAGGACCCGGTCTGGTGATTGACGTCGATGCGGTTGATGGACAGGAAGATCCTCCCATCATTGGTCGGGACCTTTCCGACGGAACTTCCGCATCCCAAAACCGCGATCGGAGGTGGTCCCGGTATCGACGCAACGCGAGGGATATGCTTGTGCCCGTGAAGCACGGCGGCAAATCGACGCTGGCGGACGAAGTCCACGAAATCGGTGGCGTCCTCAAGCTGGTCGGTCTTCTCGAAAAATCGTCCCAGTATCCGCTCGTAGAACGGCCTTGCATACCAGGCGGGATTATCGACCGGGAGCGGATGATGATGGAGTACGCCAACCAGCGTGTGATCCCGCCAATCGCGCTTGTGGTCGATTTCGTTGCCAACGTCGGCAAATTGCTCCGGCCCAATCTTGCCCGCGGCCAGACGGCCGCCGGCCACTGAATTGAAGCAGACCAGACCAAGAGGCCGATCATCGAACCATCGCACGCGATTTGTCGGGAGCTTGATCGCGTTTCTCAGGTTTTCGCTCAGATAGCCATCTGTTCGGACGTCGTGGTTGCCCAAAACGAGGATCGGTGGTTCCTCCGTGAGGTTTTGCGCTGTGTCGAGGAACTGTCGCGCCGAATTGTAGTACTCGTCTTTGGGATCGTCGATCAGATCGCCGCTGATGACCAAAACGACCTTTTGCCCATTCGGTATCTCGTGGATTTGATTCCGCAACAGTTGTTGCAGGCGGGGCAAGCTCGTCGCTGCCTCGGTGCTTCCGATGTGAAGGTCGCTGATATGCAGCAGCGTCGTGGTTGATGCTGCAGTAGCTCTGGCCTCTGGAAATCTCCTGAAATATTCGGCCTCGAATGTCTTTAATCCGCGAAACCTGGAAATCTTGAGGTTGGACAACGCCCATCCCGCGCATTCGCGGACAGCAGCCGGCGTCTTGCCTGCAAAGGGCAGAAACACGGAATCCTTGTTGGGTCTCCAGAACAGCAGCCCGGGCCACCGCGTCATTGCGTTCAACGCAGTCTGAAATGGGGGGAAGACGTCCAGCAGCGCTTGCGGGTGATCGTCGAGATCCCGGGGCTGCATGATCAGGCCGTCGTCTTGCCACTTCACCTCATGGACGAGATCGTGAAGAAATTCTCGAGAGGCCAGAAAACGATCCAGCTCCACATTCTTCATCGATGGCACGATCATGCTGATTTAGGGATAGTGCGAAAGCAGTTGCTGCAGCGACTCGAGGAGTTGAAGGGGAATCTCCTGCCCGTAGGGAATCCGGCTCAATTGCTCACGTGCCGCCTCAGCGACCCGGCGCACCTTGTCCTCGTTGCCGCGAGAGGAGACAAAACGCTCCGGCAATTGGCTTAGGAACATTTCCAGCGATTCGTGCTCATCAGGCGCGGCACGCCGGGGAATGTGTCCGCCAGGCTGAAGCAGATGGGCCAACCAGTTGACGGTGGCCAGGTCGAAGGCGATTCCCATTCGATCCACCTCCCCCGCAATCTGAGGGTGAACAATATACCATGTATCCCCGGACGTGGCCAGAACTGTGCCATGGGCAACGCAACCAAACGGGTTCCCGTTTGTTGTCCCACTGGATTTTCGCGATCGGGCAGGGCTTTCATGGCAACGGACGAACTGGTCAAGACGACGACGGGCATCGCCGCCCACGGCGCGGCGCGGCTGCCGTCGGTGGATATCGACAGCTTCAACATCGAGATGAAGGACGAGGACGGTTTCCTCGGCGACCGCGCCAGCAAGGGCGCGTTTCGCGACATCCTCGAGCGCTGGCGCAAGCCGCTGCGCAAGTCCGGCGAGGACCCGTTCGGCAAGGAGCCATCGGATGAGATCAGCAAGAAGACGCTGGACGCCATCCTGATCGGCGATGACACCGAGGCCTGGGCCGTGGTGCATAGCGCCATCGAGGACTTTGCCCAGGAGCTCGCTTACGTCACCCGTCGCTTCCTCAAGAGCAAGGCCTGGGCCAAGACCGAGCGCATCGTCGTCGGCGGCGGCTTCCGCGATTCACGGCTCGGGGAGCTTGCGATCGCGCGCACCGGGATCATCCTCAAGGCCGAGGATTTCAAGATCGACATGGTGCCGATCCGCGCCCATCCCGATGAAGCCGGATTGATCGGCGCGTTGCATCTGGCGCCGTCCTGGATCTTCGAGGCCCATGACAGCATCCTCGCCGTCGACATCGGCGGCACCAACATCCGCTGCGGCCTGGTGGAGACCGGCTGGAAGAAGGCCAAGGACCTCTCGAAGGCCAAGGTCGTGAAATCCGAGCTGTGGCGTCATGCCGATGACGAGCCGACCCGCGAGGGTGCGGTGAAGCGGCTCATCAAGATGCTGAAGGGGCTGATCACCGAGGCTGAGAAAGACGGCTTCAAGCTCGCGCCCTTCATCGGCATCGCCTGTCCCGGCGTGATCAACGAGGACGGCTCGATCGAGAAGGGCGCCCAAAACCTGCCGGGCAATTGGGAGAGCAGCAAGTTCAACCTGCCGGCGAGCCTGATCGAGGGCATCCCCGAGATCGGCGAGCACGACACCGCGATCCTGATGCACAATGACGGCGTGGTTCAGGGCCTCTCCGAGGTGCCGTTCATGCAGGATGTCGATCGCTGGGGCGTGCTCACCATCGGCACCGGGCTCGGCAATGCGCGCTTCACCAACCGCCGCAAGGAGAACGGCAACGGAAAAGACCGGGATTCTACTGAGAACGGCAAGAAAAAGAGTAAGGCGGACAAGGAGTAACCTTGACTGGTTAGGTTAAGGACCGGATTGCGTTGCGGCGCACAGGACACTCGCTAGGGTCGAATCGTCGCCTCACCCTGGCCGGCGAAGCCGCCCTTCCCAGCCAGTATTTCAATGAGCGGCACGGGACCGCCAGTGTTTACCGCGTCTGGCGGTCCCACCCCTGTCTTCAGCTCCAGCCGATCCGCTGAAAAAACGCCGCGATCTCCGCGGCCGCGCGATCCGGATCTTCCCGATGCGGGAAGTGGCCGACGCCCGGAAACATCGCAAGATCGAGATCGCCAAACGTCTCGCCGAGACGATCGGTCCAGGCATAGGGAAACAGCGGATCGTGCTCGGCCCAGCGCACGCGGGTCGGCACGTTGATCGGTGCCAGCTGCGGGGCTTCGCCCTTCATCATCGCAACCCGTCCGGCATGCGAGGCGCGATAATGCGCAAAGCCGCCGGCGAGGTTGCCTTCTCTGAAGAAATTGTCGGCGAAAGCGTCGAGAACATCGTCGAAGGCGCTCTTCCGATGCGCCCAACCCTTGAGGAAGTGACCGATATAGAGCCGGCAGCTCTCGCGGCTCGCGCCGACGAGCCGCTCGGCTATCTCCATCTGATGGAAAGACTGATACCAGATGTGGTTGAGTCGATCAGGCGCCGCCATGCGCGGCCCGATGCCGGGATAGACGAAGTCGAAGAAAAACAGCCCCGCGAGCCGCTCGGGCGCCTGCCGGGCCAAAGGCTGCATCACGGCGCCGCCGACATCGTGGCCGACCACGGCGAATCGCTCGATGCCGAGCCCGTCCATCAGCGCCAGCATGTCCGCCGTCCGGCCCAAAAGGCCCGTCCGGCTTGTCGCTGTCGCCGAAGCCGCGCAGATCGGGCGCGATCAGCATGAACCGGTCCGAAAGCCTTGATATCACCGGCTCCCAGGTCAGCCAGAATTCCGGCCAACCATGCAGCAAAAGCAGCGGTTTGCCTCGCCCAGCGCGGACCAGGTGGAAATCGGCGCCATTGGCGTTGATCGTCAGATGCTCCACGGCAGTTCCTCCCGGCGATGAGAGCGCTTTCGAGCGAAGTAGACCCGGTTCGCGTCAATAAAACGCGTCAAAACAAGAAGCTGGAGCCCCGTTCGGATTCATCGGACCGGAGACGGCTCCGGGGTGGGGGCTGAAAGAGGCAGCGGATTTTCCCCTTTCGCGCCTTGTCTGGCCCGCCATCCTCGCCTATTAACGCCCCCAACCACAGGGGCCCTGCTCCTTACTTGGCGCCTTCAGGAGAGGTGGCAGAGTGGTTGAATGCACCGCACTCGAAATGCGGCATAGGTGCAAGCCTATCGGGGGTTCGAATCCCTCCCTCTCCGCCACTTGATCGAAGATCTCGGGAAAGCCCAGCAAAATAAGGTTATTTGGCAGGCCCGGTGAACGTCTGTGTAGCACCCTTGTGGAGCACCCAGCATACACCACCCTGGCGTCCCGTCAGCCAGACGAATCCTTGCAGATTTTCCTTGCCTCCAATCCTTGACCCAGTTTTCCGTTTTCCCGCCGGTTCAGTGCGTCGCGGATTGCGCCATTGCCGGCCAGGTCTTGGTCGGCCTTCGTCGACATATTCGAATCCTTCGCGTCAAAATAAATCCGCGAATGGTGTCGAGCGGGCAGCCAGAACCCAAGGCGTGCCTGAGCGTTCGTTTCCTTCGTCCGCTCCAGATGCGTGCGTTGCGACTTGAGCCCTCTCAAGGCTGAAACAGGGGTTCGATTCCCCTAGGGAGCGCCATAAAATCAATGATTTAGAATAAACGTCGGCGCACGAAGATGGACACCGCCGATCTCGCGCGCTCTCACGCGTGTCGATTAACCATTCGATGGCCGCTTAGTCAGCGTGGATTATGACTGCGATTGCGGGCTCGGCTTAAGCTATCACACTAATGCAAAGAGGCCGTCGATTGGCGAACACTGTGAAACGCAATTTGCAGGCTGATCTGAGAGTATGAGCCCGACGTTGTGGAGATCTTTGCTGCGCCAATCACGCTACCTCATCCGCGAAGCCGTACGGTGACAAGGCCGCAGACCCGGAGTTTGGCTCCGAGCTGAGATTTGCAGTCGCGAGTGGCTCAAGCTGCATCAGAGCCGCACGCATCTCCGAATGCTGCAAGATGGCTCGGACCTATCCGCCTTGTGAGGGAAGACGAATGACGCAAATTGCCGCGACGCCGTGATCAGTGGTGCTGATATATGATCCCGTGACGGGATCAGATAAACACCAATAAAATCAGATAATTGCGCGTTCTTAGTTCTAGGTGATTACCGAGCTTTTACCAGTCTTTGCGCGCGTTTGCATTTTTTGCTATCCGACCAAGGGCGCTTGAGGAAGCTCTTGGACTGCGATCGAGCTTCGCTACGTCTCCAATGTCGAGCACCTGGGGCTTCGAGCGGAGAACGCCAAGTGCGCTCCTTTGCCGCTTCCATCTTCGCCTCGCACGGCACCTCTGTGTGAGCTGCTTTAGGCATGTTTTTGATCCAAGCAATTAGGCCGTCGCGGAGGATGATCACTCTGCGGCCAAGCTTGTGAGCCTCAAGCGCACCGCTCGCTGCGGCCTCACGAATCCTCGTCACGCCGATCCCGCTAACGGCATTCGCATCTTCGGGCGACAATGCGATTCGCTCCGAGAGTGGCACTCGCTTGAGCCGACTGAAATCTGCCATTTCAATCCACTTTTTAGTGCAAGAGCTCCGTCAATGCGAATGGCTTGTCGCAGGACGACCTCGCGTATGAAGCCAAGATCAGCCGGAGCTATTTGGGCCAAATTGAGAAGGGCGCCTTCTACGTCAGCCTCAAAGTCATCGGGAAGCTGGCGGACACATTGCAGATCGATCCGGCAGAACTACTAAAGCGGGACAAAAGGAGCCGCCGCCTTTAAGTAGCGGATTGTCACTTCATGCGAAATTGACCTAAGGTTGTCTTTGGAGTTTTCGAAGTGACTAAGCACTGGCCTAAACACCACGAGATCGGTCTGCCATAGCTATGAACCGCAAACACCTACTGGATGACATTGTTTATTACCTGACGCACTTGCGAACGTCGGTCGAGCTCCTGAACAGCCTCAATCTCCAAGACATCAACGTCCACGCAGAGACGTTCTTTCGCGACTTCCTAAACGTGGCGCTTGCCCGAAGCAGCGCCGACAAACATGACATTCAGCGCCTCGCTGGGAGCGGCGAATTGATCGGCAATTTCCGTACCGTCCTCGCGACAGTGATGGTTGCGCGCGAGAAATTCGGCTATTAGTGGTAGGTAGTGCGATTCCGCATCAAACCCGGCAGCGATCGGTGTAACGTGGGCAGCGAATATGGGAAAACCGGAGGATGATGCCCGGAAAGCATTGCTCGAGCGAGCACAGGCGCTTCTTTCAACGGATGCTTCACCGGCCGCCAAGAAGAACATCAAGAGCAATCTTGAATCGCTGGCCGCGACGTTGCTGCTCGAGTGGCTTGTCGGCGATAAGCGTTTTGAAAGCCAGAGTCAGCAGACCGAGTATTGGCTCTCTCGGTTCTACGATGGCGTCTTCGTCGATGAGCAACCGGACGCAACGCGCATCTACGAACGCTTCGGGGTCAATCTGCCCCGTGCAGGGTATCTCGCCCGCTTGCTGCGCGCACGACGAGCCGCCCAATGGCGCCAAGCCGCGCGCGCCGAGCTGAAAACGCAGCTCGAACGATATAAGGACCGTGCCGCAGAAGCCAAGAAGGAAGGCCAGGGCCATGTCACGGAGTTCGACGTCAGCTTGTCGCCGGGGGCCGCCGACGAGATGCGGGTCGTCTATGACCGATTGGCGGCTTTCGTGGCCGAGCGCGAACGACCGAAACCGCCAAAGGCGAAGCCGAGCTTCGGTAATTCCCGCTGGCTTGGCGTGCCGGCTGAAACACTTCTTTCAATCCTAGAGGCACTCAAGACCGGAGATGGCACATGACTGCGAACCCCTTGGCCACAGTAGGCCTGATGCTGACGCTGGCCGGTCTTGTCGGCAGCTTCTTCAATATCCAGCTCAGCCAGTGGCTCCGCGACCTCGTCGCGCTCGCGCAGAAGGTGAAGCTCAACAAGGCGCAGGGCAACGAGAATCAGCAGAAAGCCATTGTGGAATGCAAGATCGAGCTTGAGAAGCTCGCCAATATCCAAAGCTATGTGATCAATGGACTGGTTCTCGCCTTTGTCGTGTTTGTTCTCGTCAATGGTCTCTGCATGATCCAGGCCGCGGCCGCCGATCCCTTGTACCCGCATGTCCATCTCGCGCTATGGGTGTTCCTCCTGTTCTTCATCGGGGTCTCTCTGTGGTTAAGTTTTGACGGCTGGCGGATTGCCAAAGACATTCGGACAACGCTTGCACCAAAGTCGTAAACCCGCCAAGCGCCTCAGCTCGCCGACCCCGAAGGATACCCGCGCGCTTTGGGCAACCGCCAACGCGTTGTTCGCAAACGATGTTGCGCGCGAGCGCGCCTATACGCTCCGGAAATATCAAATCGAGGCCGCCTTGCGCGCCATCGAGATCGCCCTTGCCGGGCAGAACTCCGGCATCGAGCTTCCCACCGGCACCGGCAAGACTCTGATCGCATGCCTTGTGGCCGCGTTTTGGAAACAATTGCGCCCAGCTAGCCGGGTGTTACTGATCGTGCCGTCCCGTACCTTGGTCGTCCAACACTTCGATGTGGCGCGCTGGATTGCGCAAGCCCTCACCGTGGACCGGCTCACCGACGATCAGTCGGGAGATCCTGGAGCGCTACGAGGCACGTTGCTGCGGAGCGACCTTCTTGTGTCGACGCCGGGAATTCTGGCCGGAGCCTTAGCTCGCGGCGTCGCTGATGAGGTGATCGCGTCTTTTGATCTCGTCATTGTCGACGAGTTCGATCAGTTCGTCGTCGTCGATGAGAACGAGTGGGAAAGCGCAGCGCGATATGCGGAGCTCTGGCAACGGCTGGTCCGGGAGCTTCCGCCGGCAGCGCGGTATCTCGTCAAGTCGGCGACCCTCGGACTTGCGTCGCAGGAGCCGAAGCGTCGATTTATAACCAAGGCCCAGCGACGTTCCGATTTGATCGGCAAGCTGCTCAACCCGGTAGCAATCACCGTTCCTGAACAAAGCTATGCCGCGGTCGTCCCATTCAAGCCGATCCAGATGTCGCGAGTGCATGACGGAAATGTCGCCGTACTGCTCGAAGCCGTTGAAGTGTCGAAGGGCAAAGCCCATCTTCGGCTCGATGAGACGATTGGTCCCGTGGACTACAGAGACGTCGAGCGACGCGCGCCGCAATTATGTGAAGGCGCGGTGAATCGTTCGGTTCAGATTCGTTCGGGAGCGGGTGCGATGCGTTCTATCGTCATCTCGGCTCCGGTGCGTAAGGCATTCTGTGGCATCACCAAGTTGATGATGATGCCGCAACACATCCTCGAAGACCTAGCAAAGGATCTCGGAGCAGATTTTGGCAATTGCAAGATTAAGACCCGGCGCAACGAAGTAGCTTATCTGGAGAATGCTCCGATCTTGCGGGACGACCGCGCGGACGACCACTTTCACTTCTTGCGCGGACGAAAGACGGATGCCCTGCAGGCAATCGTCGCAGCGCGCGGGAAAGCAAAAGAACGTGGCGTGATTTTCCTGCGCACCATCACCCTGCTCGAGGGATTGAAGCCGATCCTTGCGACCGCGCGTCTGCCGTTGTTCGAGCTGACGGGGGAGAAGACGGACCAGGAAAGAAAAGTGGCGATCGATCGCTTTCGCAAAAGCACCAACGGCTTGCTTCTCATTACGCGCACGACTGGCGGACGAGGCCTCGATCTTCCTTTCGCCCACTACGCAGTGTTTTATTCCCCAAAATCAGATCCGGTGACAATGTGGCAGGAGATGTCGCGCATTCGTTCGACCGTGTCGGCCCCGAAGGATGTCCATGTTCTCTGCTATGGTGATAGGGAGGTTTTGGTGCTCCAACAGGTGGTGAGTGAGCTTCTGGCGCAGAATCGGCGTGTCACTTATTCCGTCCTGGACGTTCTGTGACTGGTTGCGGCCTTTTTTCGCCGCAGGTGAGCCGGATTGATGGACATGAACGATGAGATAAGTCGCTTGGCGTCTCCTCGGTGCCCAGATAATACGGCTACCATCGATTACTCCTGTGCCTTCCTGGTTGTAGACCAATTCGTCTAAAGCCCTTTCAGTATCCGTTCTGAGAATTCTATTCTGCAGCAGCCGTGATCGCGCACCAACCGGCGCGTGTGATAAGGTAATAAGCAGGCACACTCGAGCCTACAACCACACCGTTATGAGCGGTGAGGGCGATCCAGGAACTCCGACAAGCAGAAGCAGGTTGGTAGCACCCACTAGCCGAAGCAGGTCATTCCGACAGAGAGAAAAGCCATTGCGGCTTCAATGAAGGTTTTATCGACCCAATTGTCGGAATGCCGATTGATTTCCCTAACATGCGCCTCTTAATCAGCGGGTCCCAGGTTTAAGCCCTGGTGCATCTACCATATAAATCAAGCACTTAGGGAAGGTGGTTGGGGTGGCATTCCGGCAACAAGAGCCAGCGGCTGTTCCCACTACGGTCTGCTCCCGTTCGCGCGCAGCACGACGTTTCTCCAAATTGTCGAGAGCTTGGTCGGGTAGCGTCGGCCAACGGCTCAAGCGTCAGCAGTTTGCGAAGTTCCCTATTTGCGAGGGCCAGCGCAATTTGAACGCGATCGGATTTGGCGTCGAGCTGCGGGCATTGCGGAATGATGCGATTTGCCGCCAGCGCGGCGATGATGGACGACAAGCAGCCTCGCGGTGCATTGCGTTGCCTGCCGCCCTAAGTGTTTGAGGTCGCAATGAGCCCACCGCCATCGAAGACTTGGCGGAGAGGGCGTCCCCGCTTCGCGCGACACAATGCTCCAATGTGGTCGTCCTTCCTGAATCAGTCCTCCGCATCGCACCATACGATGCATCTTTCCCACCGCGACGTACAACGCCCGCTGCAATTCGCGGACGGACTTCTCGATTGCGGAGCTCTACAACTTGAGCGGGGAACATGTTAGAGTTGCTAAACCGCACAAGGCATCCTATAGTTGGCCACATTGATAACGAAAGTGCGTGAATTTTCTTTTCAGTTTGTTCTTAACCGTCAGGCAACGACGGAGCGCTGATGGCCAGCAGCCGCTACTGCGGGATCAAACAAACGATCACGAACAAACTAGTCTGATTGAGCAAAGCGCGGTGACTCGGACCGCGCATGAATTCAGGGGATCGATCGTAGCGATACTAACTCAGTAAAAGCACACCTTTTCTATCTCGAGGATTTTTGACGCAGTCAACTCTTTCGCAGACGTCGCCCATCAAGGAAAGGGATGTCGATCATGCCCTGTATCCGATCATCTGCCGCACAGCTCGCAAGCGCGACTGTCGGGATCTTGTTGATGTTTTCCACGGGGTCGTTGGCTCAAACAACCGCCCTGGCTGCATCTCCGGTCCAAGCGCTCGACCTCGAATGTAACGGCACGCGGATACTTGATCCCTTCAAGGGTAAAATGACTGGTCCGGCTCTACCCCCGGAAGTCCTTGCGAGCGCCATCGCAAACAAAGACAGCATCTTAAAGTCGGGCCTGCCTTGTCAGGAGAACGTGGGTACGGGTGCGCAAGGGGATCCCGCTGGAATTGAAGCTTCCGGTCTGGAAAACCTGCAACGAGGCTTCGATTTTTATTCGTGGCGCACTTTCATCGCGCTGAATTCGCCAGACGATGGAACGCCTATCGAGAAAGCCCAGGCGGACACGCCGACGAAATGGGAACACATGAACAATTTCAAGCAGCTGCTTGACGTCATGCTTCCAGCCGACCAGCAACCCCCGATATGGCCGACTGACACGAACGGGATGAAGGCCGAGCGCGCGAGATTGATGCCAGAGGCATGTCGCGAACTCCTCAAGGAGAGGCCCGATCTGAAGGAGGATGAGCCCAATCGAATGATTGTGAAGATGATCGAGGAGAGCTTCAACGAGCCGTTCAAGACCGGCCCGTTGATCGATCAGCAGGGGCATTATGCCATTTTCGACATCCTGATGAACCGGCAGATGTTCCAGTACATCACGGACAATCATCTGAATACAAAAGCCGGACAAGCCGCGAATGCGGACCTGGCGGTCGACTTTCCACCGGGCCAGAACGCCGGCGCTGCGTTCGGCTCCTTCATGCTCAAGGTCTCCTGGAAGATTCTAACGGACGACGAAAAAGCGGCGAAGACCTTCCACATGCGGCGAGCGCTGGTCTTGATGCCACCGGGCGAGAAGCGGCCGTGTCTGGACAGGACCCTGGGGCTGATCGGCTTTCATGCGGTGCACAAGACCGTAGGTCGGCCACAGTGGATCTGGACGTCGTTCGAGCATGTGAAGAACGTGCCGGACAGAACTGAAGTCGCGACGAACAAGCTGAGTGGCCCGTACAATTTCTTCAGCGTCAAATGCAAGACGGACTGCCCGACTGAAAACGCGACACCGCCCTTCCCGTGGGATCCCGATCCGGCGCTGGAGCTGAGCTTCAGAAAGGACGATTCGTTCAAAAGCCAGATCGTTCGCGAAACGCCGTTGACCGATGCGGCCAAGAACATGAATGAGGTGTTTCACAGCATGCTTCCGGCCAACAGCGTCTGGCAGAACTACATGCTGCTCAGCACGCAATGGCCCACCGCGTTTCTTACTCACTGCACGGGGCTGCGCTCGCAAAACGCCGGTTCGCCGGCGCCCCAGACCGATTTCGTCAAGCAACCCGACATGACCTGCTCGCCGGCGCCGACTTACCTCGCGAATTCGACGCTGGAGACATACAGCCAGGCAGAGAAGAAGCCAGACAGCAAGCCAGACAGCATGGCAGACGTCCGGGATGCTCCGGCGGTCCCTCTCGCCACGTCCAGCTGCATCGCCTGTCACAGCAACGCCGCGGGCTTCCAGCGAACCGCATCGAATCGGGAGGGCGGCAGACCGAACCTGAACCAGTCGGATTTCACGTTCATGCTGGAAAAGGCGCAGTAGGCCGGACCGGCGTTATCGACCGCTATCAGTTGGACTCCAATCGTGGGGAGCATCATGGGCACACTACCGAAGGATGGTCACAACGATCGACCGGGCACCCCGCCCTCGGAACACGACGGCTCATTTTCACGCCGCACCATGCTCGCCGGCACGGTAGCAGCGACTACTGCGGCGGCCGTTGCTCCCATTTCAGGTTCGGCCTTTGCCGCGGGACCGGACGTGAATTCTCCGCAGGACATGATAGCTTTTCTGTTGCTTTCCGAAGCCCTCACCGGCGTTGACAAACAAATTCTCGCACCCGAGTTCGACTCCAAGACGAATGATCCCGGCACTGATCCGATCAATATTAAGAATGATTATTTCAGGTGGATCAACGCACAGGACACGACGTCGTCGTTCGCCAAACTGTTACAAATTGCAAAAGACAAACCCCAGGCAATCATCGATTCCGTAAACGCGAGCGACGCCAACGTTCGATTCCTAGCTCGAAGCATTGTCCTGCTGTGGTATCTCGGCTCGTGGTACACGCCGAAGGATTTGAAGGACCAGGCCGGCGCGGCCAACCCCGGCCGCATCAATTCCGCGGAAGTCCTCTCCCCGAAGGCATACACGCAGGGATTGGTTTGGCAAATCGCGGGAGCCCACCCGATGGGCTACAGCAACTTGCAATTCGGCTACTGGTCGCGCGATCCCCGTGATCCCAATGATCAAACGCCGCTTCTACCCACTCCGAAGGGTCCTTGAGGGAGGGATTCATGGCAGACACTTGCATTGAGTGCGATGTCGCGATCGTCGGCTCCGGATTTGCCGGGTCCTTGATCGCGAAGGAATTGAGTCAGAAGCCGATCAACGGGAAGCGTCTCAACATCGTTATTCTCGAGGCGGGTCCGGGCGTTCAGCCGAATATCAACGGCTTTATGAAGAGTTACTATAAGGCGCCCGTCAAAGTGCCGGAAAGTCCCTACCCTCCAGCACTGACCGCGACCGACGCGAATGGCAAGGTGATCATTATCAATCCGGCGAATGTCGCTGCTGGAAGACCCAACTCGCGTACCTTATCCGTATCCAACTGGAAAGATCCCGGTCAAGCCTACCTCGATCAGAAGGACAGCAAGCTTCCGTTCAAGAGCACCTACGAGCGTCTTGCCGGCGGCACGTCGCACTGGATGGGCCTCACACCGAGGCTCGTGCCGAACGATTTCCGCATGAGCATGTACGACAAAAATCTGCCGGATTGGCCAATCAGCTATGAAACGCTGATGCCATGGTACGAGAAGGCGGAGGGCGAGCTCGGCGTTTCCGGCGACGTGGCGGACCACAGTTATGCCGGCGTGACGTATTCTCCCGGCTACGCCTTCCCGATGCCGAAGATCCCACCGTCGCTTTTCGATCAACACGTGAACGAGACGCTTTCTCATTTTACCGATGACGAGACCACGTCTCTCGCGTTTCTCGGAACCACGGTGCCGGTGACCTCGCTCACGGTGCGAAGCCAACCGGCGGCACGAAATTCCCAACCCTACAGGAATCGCCGCGCCTGCGCCGGCAACACCAGCTGCATTCCGATTTGCCCGATCCAGGCCAAGTATGATCCAACCATTACGCTGAACGAGGCGACCAACAACGGCGTGAGGCTGATGGATCATACGGTCGCCAGCGAGATTCTGGTCGACGCGAATGGTCTCGTCAGTGGAATCGACTTCATCACGTACAAAGACGAGGCTGGTCCGAAGACGGGAAGCGGTTGCATCAAGGCCAAAATATACGTCATCGCCGCGAACGGCATCGAGACGCCGCGGCTCCTGCTGATGTCAAAGAATGGGACGCGATTTCCCAACGGCGTGGCCAATAGGAGCGGCATGGTGGGGCGAAATCTGATGGACCACCCCCAATATCTCTCCTGGGGCCTGCTGCCGGTAAAGGTATTCCCCTATCGCGGCCCGCTCGTGACCTCGGCCATCGGCGATCTCTGCGACGGTCCGTTTCGCAACAAGCGTGCAGCCTTCCGGATCAGTCTGGGCAACGAAGCCTGGACCGCGACCGTCGGCGGTTCGGGTGGCGACCCTCACGTGACCACCCTCGATTTCATCAACGGAGTAAACCTCAGCGGCCTCAACAAAAGGGACTCCACCCACATGGCGAGCAACAGCGCGCTCCTGGGTGACCAGCTGCGCGATACCCTCGGCAATCTGATCTCACGGCAGTTCCGGATCGCGTTCGCGGTCGAACAAAGTCCTGATCCCAATAATCAGGTGACATTGTCGTCGGCCACTGACGCCCTCGGTTTGCCGCGTCCCAAGATCACCTACGATCTTTCGGACTATACCAAGCGGGGTATCGCGGCTGCGTTCCTGCTGAAGAACGTGATCTTCAGGAAGCTGGGTGCTGAGGACTTCACCAAGACTCTGCCCGACGATTCCGCAGGCTTCGACCAGGTGATCGAGGGCAACACGGTGCGCCTTACCTATGGCGGCGCGGGTCACGTCATGGGCACCTACCGGATGGGCAACGATCCCCAGACATCAGTCGTCGATTCGTTCCAGCGCTCGCATGACCACCAGAACCTTTATCTGGTTGGAAGCGGCACCTTCCCGACCGTAGGCACCGCCAATCCGACGATCACCCTTTCGGCGCTGGCGCTCCGGACGGCGGGCAACATTGCCAAAGAAGATTTCACGCCCCGGTGAAAAGCATCCAAAGGGGAATTTTGTTGGGAGTCGTTTTGGGTTCGATACGAGGGCAGAGCGATGCGTTGCACGGTTGGAGATCTCGCACAGGTGCGCAACCGAATCCTGGCGGACGATCCGGAGCTCGCGGAACATATTCGCCGGCGCCAGGCGCAAGCCTTCCTGGCTGTCGGAGGCGGCCGAGAGGTTGAAGGACATTTCGCTGCCGCCTGCTGGGGAAGCTGCCGCGCCGAATTTCGAACTGGAGTCGATCATGCAGCGGATCGGCCGGCCCGTATTTGCCGTCATGGGCGGCAAGGTTGATCTGGACCACACCTCTGCCGAGGACAGCGTCTGGAACGCAAGACTGCAGCAGGCAACCGCCGTCATCGGGCCTTCGCAGCTGTGGGTCGCGTCGAGGCAACAAACTGGCCGATCGGTCTGCCCTATATCGGTACAGGCTGGCTGATCGAGCAGAACCTGATCGTGACCAACAGGCACGTCGCGCTGGAATTCGCCGAGCGCGGACAGAAGGGATTTACCTTCCAGCTCGGTTTCGATCGCCGCAACCCCGTGGCGGTCGATGTCGATTTCCTGGAGGAAATCGACAATGCAGCCACCGCTCGCGTTACGATCGGCGACATTCTCTACATTGTCAGCGATACGGAGCCCGACGTCGCGTTCCTTCGGGTGGGGCCAGGCAAGGGCCCCCTCGGGCGTCCGATCAAGCTTGGAAGCGAGCTCCCGTCCAGCAAGACCATGATCGGCGTCGTCGGCTATCCGGACGGGACCCGAACATTCCCGATCGGGCACTGATGGCAAAGGTCTTCGGGAATGTGTTCGACAAGAAGCGCTTCGCGCCCGGTTTCGTCACCGGGTTCGAGGCGGATGCCCTCACGCACGATTGCACCACGCTGGGCGGAAATTCAGGCTCGGCAGTCCTTGACCTGCGCACCGGCGATGCGGCCGCGCTCCACCTCGCCGGCGTCTTCCTCAAAACCAACTACGCCGTGCCGGCGCCCGTGATCTCGCAGCTGCTTGCCCGCGCCAAACAAGCAGTTTCCATAACAGCCTCATCGTCGTCCGCAGGTTCGGCGCGGGAAGCGACCGGCTTGTCGGCCAACTTCAATCAGACAGGTGACATTATGACGAGCACGACAATTGTCGTTCCCTTGCAGATCACGATCTCGCTCGGAAATCCGACGGGGAGCGCGTCGGACCTCAACCTGTCCGTAGCGCCTGATGCCACCACCAGGGCGCCTGCTGGCGGCGCGTCAAAACCGCCTTCGCCCGACGCATTGAACGCCGGCGTGGTCGAGGGGCGACGCATCTTGCTGAACCGGCCCGACGTGGTCTCGATCAAGCCAGGCTACCGCATAGCCGACGGCTGGATCACTGATGAACGGTGCCTGGTGGTTTCGGTAAAGCTGAACCGGCAGAGCTCGCGGCAGCAGGGCTGACGCCACTACCTAAATCGATCAATGGAAATCCCTGTCGACGTTGCCGTCGGCACTGTTGCCGATCGCGAATCTCATCTCATGCTCGAAGCCATGCAGAAGGCAAGGCGCGAGCTGATTGGCAACTACCAAAAGCCCGCCGATATGCCGCTTGTCGAGTTGAACGAACTCATGCAAGTGGCAGCCCATGCTGGCCCGGATGCTGGCTGGCCGCAGCTCGAGCCGTTCCTGGAACGGGTGAAAAAGCAGTTGACGATTGGAATGTACGAATTCACGGCGCCCCACGTCGTCAAGTCCTGTGTGGCGGCGATCAAGCCCGCCGGCTGCAAAACGAGCCTCGTCCTGCAAAATCGCGACGAGAAGAAGGATGGCACAACGATCGACGACCTGACTGAACAGGCGACTGTCGATGAGCTAACCCAGGCAGCGCGCAAGCGGCTTTCCTTCGCGTGGGCATCGGTGTCGGGTCCGGATCGGCTCTTTGCAACGTCCTACCACATCAAGGTGGCCGTTCGCGAGCAGCAGGAGATCTGGCTTTCGAGCGGGAGCTGGCGTTCGTCGAACCAAGCGCCGTTTGATCCCATCAAGGACGGAGACCAGTCATCGCCCTTGCTTCAGCGCTACGATCGCGACTGGCACATACTGCTGACCAACAAGCGTCTGGCCACGCTCATGGAAAAATATCTGCTCCGCGACGAAAAACAGGCGGCCGCAGTGGCGGAGGCATTAACACCGGCCGTGCCCGAGCCGGAGTTCTGGGTGACAGAGGCCTATTTCAGGGCAACCGACGACGAGGCAAAGGTCGCGTCCAAATACCGCTCTCCGCTGAACATCAATCGCAAAGTGCGGGTACAACCGCTGCTCACGCCAGACAATTATGCCGAGCATGTACTGCCGCTGATCCAGAACGCGACCAAGAGCGTGTATTTTCAGAACCAGTCGCTGGACGCGCGGGCGTCCGGCGAGAACGGTGACGTTTTCGAAAGCCTGCTTAAGGCTCTTCTTGATAAGCAGAAAAGCCAAGGGATGGACGTTCGCATCATCTTTCGTCGTTTTCCCAGCACGCGCCAGACCTTAACAGGCATGAAGGATTGTGGTTCTGACACAAGTAAAACCAAGGTGCGCATTCAGACCAACTGCCACACCAAAGGCGTCGTCATTGATGGCGAGACCGTCGTTGTCGGCAGCCACAACTGGACGCGCGCGGGAACGACGCTCAATCGTGACGCAAGTTTGATTTTCTTCGATCAAGACATCGCCCGCTATTATCAGGACCTCTTCCTTTTTGATTGGAACCGGGTCGCCAACGTCGGTATTGACGAGTCGCTGCCGGCACCCGAGGCCGTCCGGCCCGAAGAGGGGCTGATCGAGCCGGGCATGGTCAAGGTGCCAGTGGGTGAACTTCTGGGCGACTAACGCTGGTCGACGACATCCTTCGGAGGGCCTTCTGGACGAGCGGTTGGCGCAGACTGAAGGAGCGGCTTCGCTCGCGCGAGGTCGCCGAGCAGACCTATCGGCGTCGAACATCTCGACCTGGTGCTGGCGACCGGGTCTCCAATCGAACCTTGCCCAACAGCCGTGCGATCGCCTATTTCGCCAAGTATTTTTCTGAGCTGCCACGCCGTCAAGGTGGCTGTCTTGGGAGTTTCCAAGAAATTCTTGGCTTGTTGACGATTATGGGCTTGCTGCCTTCCAGTATTTGCGCTCTTGCGAGCTCCTGTACTTGCTGTGCGGCTTTGCCTTGTTTCCGCATCTTCACCACATATCGATACAACGTACAGATCCGATGATGCAGCCCGACTACGTGCCCGTCGTAGAATGGGATAATGGGCGAGCAACACGGACAATCTGTTCTGCCCGTCGCCCAAGGGTACTTCTTGCTGCAGATCCAGAACTGGATTGCTCGGGTTGGGGCGATTCGCTTCTCGGCTGCGAAGTAGTCTTGCGTCAACCAGCTTCACCGTTGAGCGAGCCGTAGCCCCGACCTCTGCTCGATTGTGTGACGCAACGTCAAGCAATCACAAGCAAGGCCGGCCGATAGCCAGGGGGAATGTGAAGCGAAAGAGGTGGAGAGTTCGCGACGTTCGTTCGTCCAGATGATCTCGTTCGTCCGCACGGATGATTCCGTCTGGCGATATCGCTCCGCATCGGGACGTCATCGCGAGGATCGGTTTTATGATAGCGTACGTGTACCTTGCGTTTTGGTTGACGCTCCCGCGCTTGGTTACCGCTGGAGAAAATCAGACTGGAGCATATCTCTCGGCAAAATTGGGAAGAGCAATTCGCTTGGCCTCCGAACGATAAGCCGCCATAGCGCTCGCGCGGAGATGCGTTAACGAGCTTCTTTGCACGCAACCTGGACAACCGAATAGCCGCACTTATTACCGTCTCGCGATGAAAGTTGGGACAAGGAGTAAGATGAACACCTAGCTTGCGCCCATTCAGACACTGAAGATCCGCAATACAAAAAGACATCCGTCGGCGGACATGCTCGCTGATACTCTCCAACGCAAACTCTGTAGGAAATCGAACCCGTCGACGCGCGCGGATCGACTAGGGGGCCTGCTGGCTTAATAGAATCGGTAACAATTGCCCCAGTTCGAACGTCTACTGTCTTCTCCAACCCTTCGACGTCAGTGAATTTGAGAAGATCATCGCTCTCATATCTCAAGTACAATATCCTAGAGGTCGATGGCAGACTTAACGCTTGTCTCCCATCGTTCACCTCCCACACAACTAACTGAAAATCACCGGCTGCGGCCAACAGGCGCCCCGACGGGCTGAAGGTAAGCTGTCGGGCGAGGTCGAGATTGGAAAGAGCCCGACCCGCAGTATCATTTTCCCGAAGATTCCAGTAGTGAACCGAGCCATCATCAAAGGCTGCGGCAAAGAATTTGCCGTCTGGACTGAAAGCTGAGGCGGAAATTGTGGGCAGGCTGCCAAGCGACAAGCGAACCTTCGCGTTATGAGTGTTGATTATCTCGTACCCGCTTGAATCTCGTCTGAATAGCCAATCTCCGTCTGGACTAGCCAACGTAACGCCAGTGCGAGCCAGCAGCTCGTTCACCCGGTTCAGGGCTTGCTCCGATCGAAGTTGCCCACTTGTGGCGACAGACTTTTGCCAAAGAGTGAATGCTAGCATGGAAGTCAGCACTGTAAGTAAAACCAGCAGCGAGATCACTAGCCTCGCACGCCTTCGGGTGCGTGCGGATTCGCTGGACTCAATGAAAGCGACTTCGTCGGCGGCGAGACTGTCGCGATAAGCTGCCAAGAAAGTGGTAGCCCTAGTTAGTTTTTCGGCTCGTAGCAGCAGCCCTTCGCGATCCCGACCGGTCGCCTTCTGCCACTCGTCCGCCTCGGCTCGAAGAAAATTGAGGAATCGAATTCTCTCACGATCCTCTTCGAGCCATTTAAGAAGAGTCGTGTCACTTGCTAACAAGTAGTCGTGGGTGAGTTCGACGAAAGTTCCGGTCGGGGTGCCGTCCACCGCAACAAGGTGTGCTTCCACGAGCCTTTCTATCAATTCCGAGATCTGCGACGACTGTCCACCGCTCTGCAGAATGTCTGACAGCTGTGCCCGGCGCCGAACGTAGGTATCTCCAGCGAGGTCGACTAAATATCCGACGATACGTCGCGCGAGCGACCGATCGCTAGGATTGGCGCTGGATAGGAAATGCTCTAGCGAGAAC
Organism: Bradyrhizobium sp. MOS001; assembly: GCF_004634465.1. Taxonomy (NCBI): domain Bacteria; kingdom Pseudomonadati; phylum Pseudomonadota; class Alphaproteobacteria; order Hyphomicrobiales; family Nitrobacteraceae; genus Bradyrhizobium; species Bradyrhizobium sp. MOS001. Next base: position 23,698 of record NZ_SPVJ01000028.1, on the reverse strand, counting down.
GACAGCATCCGCTGAGCTCCGCCCAATCGGTCGTAGCTCTCATTGGTCAACCAACCTTCGCGGCGCTCCTTCCAGAGTCTTTCGAGTGCGACCTGCGCCATTGGAAGACAGGCTGGACTGTGGCTGATGTCGGCCAATATCCTTTCGACGAGGCCAGGTTCAAATGCAAATCCGGCAACCTGCGCCGGTCGTTCGATCGCCTCCCGTAGTTGGTTGGCACTCATGACAGGAAGTGGGAAAATCGCCGTGGAGCTTAGATCGACATTGAGGCCGTGGCTGCGAGCATCAACAAGATAGTCAGAACGCAGCACCATCACGACCTTATGTATCTTAGGCTGATCTTTAAGCGTCTGATCTAGCTCCTTGAAGAAAATTCGCCTCTCAAAGTCATCAGGCCGATGGGTGAAGACTTCTTCAAGGGGGTCGATGATTAGAATGGTGTGTCGGACAATTTTCCTGATCTCGCGAGTGATGGTCGCAAGAGACTCTGTGGCAGGGCGAACGGAAACGATATCCCATTTTTCGCTGCCGAGAATACGTCCGGCACGTAGCATCGGCGCAAGCCCGGCTTGAATAAGCGAGGATTTCCCCGCGCCGGAAGGACCGACCAAGACAATCGAGAAAACCTGTCTGAGCAAGTCAATAATTTCGTCAATTTCCTTCCCTCGACCGAAAAAAAATCGACTGTCGCGCTCAGAAAAGGCTGCAAGGCCTCGGTAAGGCGGATGGTCGTCAATTGTTGGTTCAATTTGTGCCGTTTGTGACGAGCGGATAGAGCGCGCCAGTCCTTCCAGAGCAGTGGGGTTTTCAATACCATCACGAAAATCAGCCCAAGCATATTGCTTGAGAGATTCTGGCACCGCGGCAAGATCGGCGTCGGGTAGAAGAACGGGCACAATACGAATTCCGCCGCCTATTGTCGCGGCATCCAGGGCAATTCCCAACTCCTTTTGCTGCCATGAATCCGTTAGCCCGGTGGGGCCAACACAGATCAAGAAAGTACGACAACGACGAATCGTCTGGTCGACATGAGGAAATACGCGATCTCCGCCGGCCACATTGTCGTAGAAAACACTAAGCCTCGCCGACTCAGATAAGTAGGAAACCAGCTGATCTATGACTGTTCGATCGTGATTGCTTGGGGCGCTTACGTAAGCGTCGAATGGCGCAAAGCGCCGTGTCAGGTCATATTGAGGCTTTTGTTCGAAAACAGCGCTCTCTTGGTCTTCATCGGACAATCCCTTTATTTGCCGTGCCTTGGCCAGAGAAGACGAGGGAGCGGCCACTAGCGACATGGCGTCCGCGAGCCGTTCGAAGGCGTGCTCGATGGGCCGCGTTGACCGATTGTCGTTTTGTGCCGCCGCTATGACACGTTCATCAAATGCCTCTTGAGGTTCGTAAGGGACCATCAAATCCCAGAAAGAGATAGATTCGTTAACTAGTGGGGTAGGCGTGTATCGCTCGAAAAGAGCTTTGAATGTTTCTTGGAATGTCACCAGTAGGGACGGGTCTCGTTGTTCGACGCGGGAGGGAACTACTATGACTTCAAGAGGACGGTCCCTGCGAAGACCCATCACCTTTGACGAAGTAAAATCACGAACCATATCCCGCGTACCTTCGAGATTTTGATGGTTCGCGGCGCAATACATGACGACGACGTCAGCTAGTTGATATGCGCATATGCCGCCAAGCTCTGTGACGCCAGTTCTGCTGTCCACCAGAACGACATCATATCCCTGCCCAGCTTCGCTTGACGAAGTGGGCCGCAAGAGAGAAGAGCGAAGCCATTCAAAGAATGTCTCTCCGTCCCAGTTGAAGAAGAAATCTTGCCAATCGAATTTTCTCAGGTTGACGGCATACGCTGTCAGCGCTGTTGTGCCTTCCCGCAATCCAGCTGGCATTAAATCAAGCCTGCCATGGGGAAGACTTGGGTAGATCGGCACAATAAAGTGGCTCAACGAAGAGAATGTTGGTTCAACGTCGTTTTCGTTGCTGCCACGCGACATCGCCTTCTTGTACGAAAGGAGTAAATCAAGAACTCCGAGATGATTCCTTATTCTGGAGGGAGTAATTGGGAAGTATTGCTCCAACCCAGGAGCCTCTAGGTCGAAGTCAATCATAAGAACACGTAGACCGCGTCGCGCTAAGATATCCGCAACGTTTGCTAAAGACATCGAGCGGCCAACGCCGCCCTTGAACGAGTAGAATGTAAATATCACGGCACAGTCCCGTGAGAATAGAGATAATCGGCAATCTGAGAGCGGTTTGCTCTCAAGCCCGCATTGCTGAAGAATTGGCGCATTTTGCCCGGATCAGGAGGTGGTTCTTTGAGCCTCACGATCGCTAAAGGTAGGCTGTTGTAAAACCATCGAGCCAATCTCGTCCGGTTCGATATACCGAACTCGCATTGAGCATCGTACTCTCGCTCAAACCTTCGAAAGGCCGTGCGGAGTTCTCTTCTAAATTCAGCGTCGAACAGTCGGCGTGCGGTGGATACCGTGTCGAACGGCGATATCGTCACCAAGGCGTGATCGCTATTGAATAGATAGGATTGCGTAAAGGCAGAACGAATTGTGCGATGGAACAGGGACAGCTCATCCGCCAAAACGATGCATCCAGTTTTCGCAATGTCATCGTAGATGGGACTGAGAAGCGTCTCTTCTTCTTGATTAATTAGTGCGTCAAAAGAGTAGTACTGTGGCTTAATGAACCGTTGGCCAAGCCCAGGGTGCCCTGTGGCGTTCAAGCCTCTTACCGCTTCGTCGATCACTCCCCAGGCCGTTAGAGTGCTGTCCAAGAAGGGTATCCATTGATCGCGCCGTGCTCCGTATCGGCTGTAGATGGAGCTTGCTCCGGTCTCCTTCAAAAAGGACCTTAGTTCCAGGAATTGTGCGCGTCGATCAGCGTCGAGCGCACTGAGCGCTTCGTGTGGCTCATCAAGCAGCTCATGAGCCTCTGATTGCGTCATGGCGAGCACTATAAAGGGAAGCCCAATTGCGGTGTGGGCTTCCGGTGGAACGACGCATTTGATTTCATTGTCAAGAGCGATTGTCGCATCGGATAACGACGAATTGATTCGGACGAGCGTATAGGTGGGCCACGAGTTCGGAATTTCAGGCGGTTCGTTTCCTTGCCATATGATTGTTAGGTTTCCTGTTCTGTCGCGCAGCAAACTAAGCACCATCGCTGTCAACGAATCTGGTTGCGTTAATTGCGATAAGGACGATTGAGACAGGACCACAATTGACGTATGGCAACGTCGAGCCGATGCTTCTAAAATTTCGAAATCTGTATCCGTCTTGGACAGCAACGCCTGGGGAACTGTACGAATAGAACGGTCGAATGCCAAAAGCTGTTTAGTGATTTCCTCAGACAACTTCCTGTCAACATCCGCGTACGCCAGAAAAACGGAGTCTGTTACTGCTCTTGGTGAGCCCATTGCTCCGAGCAATTTGATTGGTGATGCACCTGATCTTTGATCAATACCACTCTGCGAATTAAGGGGAGCCGCAGCCCTCCGGTCCGAAGCGACCTGTTTATAGTGTTCGAAGACTTCTGCTTGCGGCAAACTTCGTAGCCGAAGCTGGTTTGCAGCATTGGTTAGGAATATCTGGAGGGGAAGGTCATCTTTGACATCTGGCGGCGGAATATTGTTCAGCCGTCCTAAATCAATCGTAAATTGTGCAAGGTCGCTGCTCACCTTTTTCAAAGTTAGCACCAGACTTGGCGCGATGCCTTGCATCAGTATCTCACGGTCGATTTCCAGCAAATTGCCATCGATCGCTGCTTGGGTAAGCTCATTAAGCTCTGGCTGTTTCAAATAGCCGGGAAAAGACATTCGTCCTCCAGCTTGTTTGCGCAAGCTGCCGCTGCGCGGCTAATCACCCGAATGATTTGCGCAACTGCGCACGTATCCAATCCGAAAACGTACTCCAAGACATTAAACTGGGGGCGTCCTCCGCTTCATTCTCCGCTCCGTCTGTTGCAACGGAAGGGCCCAAAATCCAATAAGCCAACCGATCCCATTTTCAGGATAGCAAGCCGCAGGTGTGGTTGGCGCCTTCTACTAGCGGAAATTGTGCCAACTATTCCAGAAGCGAGTAATCTTCTGCAAATACAGCCGGCAGTCAACAGGTTGCAAAATACTGGGTCGAGCGGCGATATCGTCCTTGGAGATGCTTGCACCGAACGTCGTCCGGGTGCCCTTTAGCAGATCGAGATCCTTCAGGAGAAACGGCCCGCTTTGAACGGGCCATCGGGGAGGCCGCGACCGATCTGGCCTCGTCCGTATTCATAGCGCTTGGCGACGACAGCGCGCAGATCTGAGATCGAGCCCAATCGATGTGATTGGGTTAGATCATCTTCACTGGCCGGTTGTGAACTACATCACATGCGATGGCGTATTGGAGCCCTATGATCTAGTCGTGCCCCTATCATGTCGAAATCAATGCGTGCAAAGCAAGGCGAGTGGTCATAGGAGATAACGCGAAGGTTGTGCGTTGCGGGTGAGAATGCTAACATCAAGGCGATGGGGACAGGAGGGGCGCCATTCCAAAAGAGGGCCACATTTCGCTTACGAGCGAAGCCGAACCTGAACTCGGCCTCAGCCGTACCATTAAAGAGGCTGCGTCCGCGCCAGCCGTCAAGCGCACAACCTTGCCCTACTACAAGCCACCCATCCGAGCAAAAGCCCAGAGGGAATCGGTCAATGAGTTCTTCGTTGCCGAAGCCGCGATGGAATCGACTGCGCCGAACCCCCCGCTAGACGCAGCTGCGGCCAGCTTTGGCGAAACGGCGATGCTCGAAGCTGTCATAGGAAACGATGATCGGGTGAAGGTCGTCGACAATCTTATGCGCACAAACCCCTGGCGGCAGATTTGTGCTCTTCGCATTCGTTCAAAGACGGGGAAGCGGTATGTTGGTACCGGTTGGTTCATCGCGCCGCATGTGGTGGCGACGGCCGGCCATTGCGTTTTTCTGCAAAATGAGGGGGGGTGGCCGGATTCCATTGAGGTCCTTCCTGCGAAGGCCGGTTCGTCCGAGCCGTTCCGAACGATTTCCAAGCGATTCAGGGCCGTCGACGGCTGGGTAAAGGATCAGAGTCGGGATTTCGACTACGGCGCAATCGTGCTCGAGGACACCAAAGTAGGCAATCGGCTCGGCAACTTCGCGGTTCGAGCGGTGGATGACGCGGGCCTAAGGGGGATCGACGCCAAGATCTCAGGCTATCCGGCCGATCGCGAACGAGCGGAATTTCAGTACTTTCATGAACGGCCATTGCAATCGACAACTTCAACTCGGCTCAACTACGACATTGATACCTTCGGCGGCCAGAGCGGCAGCCCGATCTGGATCGATGTCGGAAAGGACGGTCTGGTTGCGGTCGGAGTTCATACGACGGGCGGGCTAACGAGCAACTCGGGAACACGCATTAACGTGGACGTATTGACGAATCTCATTAGTTGGATACGGGGCGAATGAAATGCCGCAAGACTTCGCGATCGCAGGAAGTACAGGCACCGATCCGCTTCCCGACGATGGTGTGCCGCAAACGACGCCGGCTCCGCGGGCCGAATCCAGAGCCTCGCTGATCGACACGCCGGATGGCATGTTCGTACAAATAGGCACTGCGAGATTCCCGCTTGATGACGCAAGTTTCCAAAAGCTAAAAACCGCACAAAGTGGCTCGGCAAGTGTCAGTTCAACGGCCGGTGGCTCGGAATACGCCGCGTTGCGGCCGGCACTCGCCGCCGCCGCCAAATACGAGTCAAGCCTGAAGGCTCTTCCCGGAGTTGTGGCCGTGCGAGTCGGCTACAAATTCCGTGGCGGCCAGATCACGCCCCTGCCGTGTGTCGTTGTTGCCGTCGACCGCAAGCGGGCGGATCTCCCCGCGTCCCAACGGGTGCCGGCAAGCCTGGATGGCATCGCCACCGACGTCACGACCGCTGATCCCTATGAGCGCCTAGCCGCGGCTGCCGGCCCCGAGGCAGCCCTGGCGAGGCCGCGCCTACTTATCGATGAGATCCAACCGGGTACGTCGGAAGCGGGATTTCTGGAAGCGCTCCCTTTGACGACCTACGAGCGGCCAAAGGGCCTCAATCTCGATCCGATCTCCGGTGCGATGACGATCACTTGCCATGTCTCGCCGGATGCCGGCTGGCGAGTGCTCAAGCCGTTCCTGACGGCAACGCGACGGAGCCTTTGCCTTGGCATGTACGATTTCACGGCGCCGCACATCTACCGGACGGCTCGCTCGATCCTGCGCGATTCCGACGTCAGTTGGAAACAAACCCTCAGCCCGAACGAAGCTCTGCCGACAGAGGATGACGTCGACTCCCCGAAGGCAGGCGATCTCACCGAAAAGCAGATCGTGACTGGCCTCAAGCGGGTCGCTCGTGACCGCTTCGAGAATGCCTTTGCCCATATCGGATCAGGTCGAACCTTCGCGTCGGCCTACCACATCAAGGTCGCGGTGAGAGATGAGTCGGCATTCTGGCTTTCGAGCGGCAACTGGCAGTCGTCCAATCAGCCCGAGATCGATTTCCTCGATGCCGACGCGGACCGTCAGCAGATGCCGCGGTATAATCGCGAATGGCATGTGGTGGTCGAGAATACCGCGCTGGCAAAGCGTTTCCAAGGTTATCTTGAATACGACTTCGAGATCGCCAGCGCTCCAGTCGACGAGAAGGAGGTCGCGGCTCCGATGCCCGATCTCCTAGTGCCGTTCGACGAAATGATGGTGGAGGAGCGGGCTGCCATGGATCTGGAGGCGTTTCCTCCGCGAGCCTTCATGTTTACCGGCGACAATCCTCTTACGGTGCAGCCCATCCTGACACCAGACAACTATCTCGAGATCGTCGTTGACCTGCTGCGGAGGGCTCCAGCACGAACGCTGTACTTCCAGAACCAATCGCTCAATCCCGTCAAGGATCCGAGCCCGGAGTTCAAGGAGATGATGCAGCTGCTGGCTAAATACTCCAACGACGAGAAGCTCGACGTGCGGTTCATCTTTCGGAACATCGGTCCGATGCGCAAGAAGCTCGAATCGCTGCAACTCGCCGGGTTCAACATGAGCAGGGTTCGAATGCAGTCGGGATGCCACACCAAGGGAATCATCATCGATTCCGAGAAGATCCTGCTCGGAAGCCACAATTTCACGAACCAGGGCGTGCAGGTGAATCGCGATGCGAGCCTAATACTACGCCACAAGGGGATTGCACAGTACTATGAGCGCATTTTCCTGCACGATTGGGAGAAGCTGTCGCGCCCGACCATCCGCGAGGAAGCAACGCCCGTGCCGGCCGGTGTCGGTGGCGAGGCGTTTGCGGCGGATGACAGGGTCAGAGTTCCCTGGTCGTATTATGTAGAGGACTAGCAAGGTCCATGCTGACGTTCGACGAACGCAAGGTGTTGCGAGACCAGTTTGGACTGGTCCTGTCGCAGAACGATCCCAAGAACCTTATCAAGACCTACTTCGTCAATGAAGCTCCCACGATGTTGCGGGACTTCCCCGCCGACCTCAAGACCTATGACGATTATTCCGTTCGTGTGATTGAATATTGCCTGATCAGCCGCTGGAGCCTCACGCCTTCGTTGATGGAATTATTGCTGACGCAGCTGCTTGCCTCAGGCTTGTCATCGGGGACAGTGCTGTTGACTGCGGCGCTCACCCGCGTGAGGTCGAGACAGGATCCGAATGATCGCGTGTTCGACACACGCTGGGTGCTCAACGAGCAGCCCTTCCTGAACCGCAATGATCTGCGTCCAGTCTTGAAGACTTTCATCCAGTCAAGTGATCGGTCATTGCTGCAAATCAACGGCCCTGGGGCCGGGTTGAGCTATACGGCTGAACTGCTCGACTACCTTGCGGGCCAATTCGATGAGCTTCATTTTGTGCCGGTGAAGATCCCGGAATCCGGCGCTCCGTCATATTCGGTCGAAGCGTTCGCTGCCGATTTGCTGGATCCTATGGGCATCGATGTTCCGCCATCATCGGGCAGCAGCGATGCGGCAAATCTGTGCAGGCTGATCCTGCGCTCGACGAAACAGCAACAGGGAGTGTGGATTTTCCTCATGGATGGCTTCGGAGAAGCGGATTTGCAGCCATCCGTCAAGGAATTGGCCCGGCTGCTCGCCGTGAGATGCACCGCGCCGGAATATCGACGGAAGATGAGGGTAGTCTTCATCAATTACGGCGAACCCTGTGCGGATCTTCCACGGGCAGCGGTTGCGCGCGAAAGCGTTCCGCTCCCTTCGGTGACCCGGCAGGACGTTATCGAATGCCTCATTCAGCTCAACGAGCTGCGGACTCAACAGGGGCGTCCGGCAATCGATGGGCTGGGCACCATCGCCGACAAGATAATGGCAGGGATACCGGAGGAAAGCGGCTCGGAGGAGGTGGCTGCGATCGCGTTTGAGGAAAACGACCCCGAGAAGAAGAGGAAGAAAGAGAAGGTGCGACTACGCCACTTATATGACCAGTTATGGACCGTGGCGACACGATTGTGAGACCATGATGACGGCACAGAGCACTATTCCGGCGGAGCGTGTCCTGGATCTGCTGGCGGAGTTGGACAGGAGCAAGCAGCTCGACACGGCGCTGCTGGAGCAGCGCCGGGCCTATCGGCAAGCCGCCGCGGTCTTGGCCGGCATCGAGGACTTATCCTCGCTCAAGCCCGTCGAACCCGCATCCTCAAAGACCCCGGCGGACCGGCTGCTTGGAGATGATCTCGTACCCATCAAGATGAAGAGGCTGAGCGGGAAGGTGATGCTGTCAGCAGACGTCCGGCGACAGGCGCTTTCGGAACTGATCAGCTCAGACACACTATCTGCTGCGCTCGAGGCCAATCCGAAGGAGCGCACCGGTCCCGTTCAAGTCCAATTCGAGTGCTACCTGACGGGCAACGCCAAACCGATCGAGCAGCAGACACTGTCGGAGCTCGAAGACACGCTGCAAGCGCTCGTTTGGCTCGACGGCGTTCCCATTTCCCACCCGTCCCTAGACGATGTCCGCAGGCGGCTAGACTATCTTCGCCTGCTTGCTCCTTTCGAGTCACTTGCGGGCGACGATGTATTTCGGGGGCGGCAATCCGAACTCGACTCCCTGCGCAGCTATGTCGGTGTATTACCGCCGGCATCCCTGCTGGCACGACTCAAGGGGACCGCTCTGTCTTGGCTACAGCCGCCGCAACAGCCTGCGCTCAGCGTATTTGGCCCGGGCGGTGTCGGCAAATCGGCGCTGGTAGCCCGATTCATGCTGGAGCACACTAGGCTGCCAGAAGCTGTGCGTATTCCATTCGCGTATCTCGATTTCGAACGGCCGACGCTGGATATCGGCAAGCCGCTGACGCTCTGTGTGGAGATGATTCGGCAGTTGCAGCTCCAGTTCCCTCTGAGTGGGGGGGTTGACAGCCTGTTGGAGTTTGCCAACAGCCGGAAGGTCGCCGATGCAAACCAAGTCCGCGCAGCCCATAATGTTCTCGCGGACCTGCTGGGCATCATTGAAGGCAGGCTCGGACCGCGTCCATATGTCGTGACCTTAGACACCTTCGAGGAGGTGCAATATCGCGGAGAAGCAAGCGCCTTTCCGCTGTGGGACATGTTGATCGAGCTCCAGAAACAGCGGCCGTTCCTGCGGGTGGTTGTCTCGGGTCGCGCACCTGCCAGCAGCCTACGGCTGGCCGACAGGCCGCCCAATTCCCTCGAAATCGGCTCCCTCGATTCCAGTTCGGCGATAGCATTCCTCGGTGCTCAAGGGGTCGAGGATCCCCAACTGGCCGCCAGGATCGTCGGACAGGTGGGCGGTGTGCCGCTGTCGCTCAAACTCGCCGCCTCGCTAGTCAAGCGTGACGGCGTCGATGAAAAAGGTGTCCGTAATCTGGCCGGCCGATCGAGCTTCTGGTTCTCCGCGTCCAATGAAATGATTCAGGGGCAGCTGTTCGAACGCATCCTCGGACACATTCACAACCCGCAAGTTGAACGGCTGGCCCATCCCGGTCTTGCGATGCGCCGGATCACGCCGGAGGTCATCCTGAATGTGCTGAACGTGCCATGTTCGCTGGCGATCGAAACGATCGAGGAAGCGCAGTCCCTGTTCGACGAATTGCGGAACGAGACCGCGCTGGTGATGGTCCATCAGGACGAGGACGCAGAAGAACTCGTTCATCGGCCAGATCTGCGACGCATCATGCTGAAATTGCTGGTGCAGAAGTGTCCCGCGCAGGTCCGCGAGATCCATATGCGGGCGGTCAACTGGTACGCAAAGCGGCCGGGGCTGCGCGCCCGGGCCGAAGAGCTCTATCACCGACTGCAGCTTGGCGAATCCGTTGATAAGTCGGCGCTTGGGGATCGCAGTGTCCGATTCAGCATCCAGGCCTCGATCGAGGAACTCCCGGTCGCATCGCAGCTTCTGCTCGCGAGCTATGGTCTTGAGGTCTCCGCAGCCATCCTGGAGCGTGCCAGTCACGAACAGAAGGACGCCACTGTCGCCGCAAGAATAGAGGAGCTGCTGCCTTATGGTCCGACCTCGGTCGCCGAAGCTTCACGCCTAGCCATGCCTCTTTTAAATCAACAGAACGGTAGCGGCATCATTTATAGAGCTGCGGCTCGCGTCGCCCTTCAGCAAGGCGAGACAGATGAAGGGTTGAGACTCGTGGAGCAGGGTTTGTCGGTGACAATTCCAGGCAACGACACGCTGGAAACCCTCAATCTGCTGCGCGACAAAGCCTGGGCCCAGCGCCGATCACAGGAAGAAAGCTCCATCCTCGGTCAGTTGCAGGAATACGCGCTACGCCATCAAATGGCGGCAGCCATCGTACAGGAGCGCGCGCAGAGCTATGAGATGACGTTTGGGCTGCCATCAAGCCAGCCCCGAGGCCGCGACGCTGAAGCCGCCGTATTCGAGATCTCCGGTCTCCTCGCCGGGCTGAGCAGCGTTGAGATATGGGGCCTAGTGCCGGCACTTGGGTTGGTTATGCAGCCCCTTTTAACGGTCATTCCCACGGTGCTCGGTTCCTTTTGTCCGAAACTCGCCGAAGACGGCGGACCGTTTCAGCTGGCTTCCTTCTCTGACGGCTCGACGCAGGAAGCACTCAAGATGTTGGTAAGCGCGGCCATGACGGCCTCGCTCAATGCGAACATGGTCGTGGAATTTGCGCAAAGCTTCGAACGGCTTTGTTCCGTATGGCCTTATCGCGTGCTCTCGGTTCAGCCGCCCTACGGTAGCCGTGGATCGCGGGGCTTGGCGGAAGCGCTTTGAAGAGGAAGATGTATGTGGCTCGACGCAGACCAAGCTCGTGCTGTGCAAAAGGCTGCTCTCGACAGCGGTCTCATCTTCGATGTGCAGCGGTCGCTGCTCTTGCAGGGACTGCCGCCTGGATTCAGAGCTGGGCTTGTTATGGACCCAACCCCGCTCAACCAGTTCAGTTTGGATCTTGGGAGGCTCAACAGCATTGAGCGGCTGGCGGACGGCTTGGTGCCCCTGGTTCGGTATTTGCAAAACGCGGGCGAGCAGCTCGAGCTGCGAAGCTTGCCTCAAGCTGAAATCTTCAAGCGCCTTGCGAACGAGGTCGGCAATAGGGTACGCGGCGCTGCCGTTGCATCGCTGCCAGTGCCTTCAACGTTGCCCGAGATCACTCGACATGAAGTCATTGTCGGCCGCGATGATATGGTTGATTTCGGGTTTGTTTCTCGCGCCCTTGTTGCGGGCGGAGCAGTCGCGCGCATCGTAGTTCCGAGATTTGAGAGCGAGAGTCAAGTCAAGCTGGCGAACGGCGAGCCCTGGCTAGCACGAGGAACGACGTGGATCATCGGACCCCGGCTGGTGATCACCAACCATCATGTTGTCAACGCGCGATTGGACGGGCAATCGGACGCGAGCGACGCGGAATTCCGGCTGCAGGCGAAAAGCGCAACGGTCGAATTCGACTTCGATCGGACGGACGCGGATAAGAAGACGTTTGAAGTGGAATCCTTGGTCCAGGCGTCGAAAACTCTCGACTATGCTATCCTTCGCCTTGAGAAAGATCCCTCCCGTAGCGCGATCCGGCTCAATCCCGAACGGCTCAAATTGACACCCACCAGCTACGTTGCCGTGAATATCATCCAGCACCCGCGCGGTGAGGCAAAGCGGATCGCCTTCAGAAATAACCTGGTTACCGCGACGGACAACGAGCTGATCAGATACTTCACCGATACCGATTTCGGCTCATCCGGTTCGCCGGTTTGTGACGATAACTGGCGGGTTGTCGCGCTTCACCGTGGCGCGAAATACGCATCAGGCGTCAGCTACCAGGGAAAGGACACCGCCTACGTAAATTTTGGCAGTCAAATACAGGCCATTTTGGCCGACGTGAAATCCGCCAACGCAGCGCTTTACCAGGAAATTGTGGGAGCTTGAGCATTCTCGGGAGGAGACATTCAGATGGACGCCGTAGTTCTGATATCTGGCATCATGGGCACGCGACTTCTTCTTCCTGCCACCGCGCCCGGAGTCAATCCCGAGGAGGTTTGGCCGCCGACGCCTCTCGAAACTCAGGTCGGCTACAAGAGAATCGACAAGCTTCTAGATCGTCGCGTCGTGGCGGGCGATATCATCGACAACGTGCTTTGCTTTTCGTTTTACAAGATCATAGCCGACGAGTTGATCGCCCTCGGTTATTTGCGCGGAGGCGCTCTCAAGCGTCTGGTGGAGTTTCCCTATTATTGGCGCAAGGATAATTTCATCTCCGCCGACACTCTTGCCTCCCGCCTGGATCAAGTCCATGCGGATGGCGTGAAGCGGATTACCCTGATTGGCCATTCCATGGGCGGCCTTATTGTTCGGTTGTTGCTGGAGAGCGGCAAGTACAATGCGCGGCCATGGTTCGGGAACATCGGGGTATTCCTGGCATTGGCCACGCCCCCAAGCCAGGCGAAATAGATCGTGAGTTTCTTCGAGCGTCTAAAGACAGAAGCATCCGCTGAGTGGCGGGCCTGCACCGAGCATCCCTTTACGAACGGATTGGCAGGCGGCTCGCTCGCCGAAGCGGCGTTTCGTCACTACCTCGCTCAGGACTACCTGTTCCTCATCGAGTTTGCGCGCGCCTATGCGCTCTCGGTCTATAAGTCGCCCAAGCTTGCCGACATGCGTGAAGCAGCGGCCGGCCTCTCGGCCATCCTTGATGTTGAGATGAACCTTCACGTGAAGCTCTGTGCCGATTGGGATCTATCTCCGAGCGACCTTGAACACCCCCCCCGGCGGTCGAGATGCTGGCCTACGCACGCTACGTGCTCGACGCTGGAATGCGCGGCGATCTGCTAGCACTGAAGGTGGCGCTTGCCCCCTGCGTAATCGGGTACGCGGAAATCGCCACGCGGCTCGCCTCGCGACCCGATGCGGACGCTGCGACGAACTCTTATCGCTTTTGGATCGCCGAGTACGCTGGCGCACCATACCAGGAGGTCGCGGCGAAAGCGCGAGCGCACTTGGAGCATCTCGCCGATCTCTACGCCACGCCGGCGCGCGAGGCAGAGCTGATTGCGATCTTCAAGGAAGCCACCCGACTCGAGGCAGATTTCTGGGAGATGGGCTGGCGCGTGGGCCAGAGTGTCGAATAGCCGTTCGGCAACCAGGCCCATGCCAATCGCTACGGGAGTGAACGAGGATTTTGGAGGCGCCGTTGGGACACGATCAAAGGCCTGTGGAGGGCGCTTACAAGTTGGTTCTAATCTCATCAAGGCCAATGCGCGGACGTCTGTGGAGCCGTTTCTCAAGGCCGGAGCAGCTGAAGTGGTATGGCCGTTCACTTCGATACCGTCAGCGTTCGTCGCTGATCGTCCGGCGCACGCCGTCAGCCGGCGTGATTTCCAGCCATTTGACGATCCGGCCTGCCATGGCATCGCCGCCCTTCTCGTTGATCCCGCACTCCCAGACGATCGCCACTCGCCAGTCCAGCGCACGCAAGGCCGCCACATTGCGCTCGTCACGCCTCACTGTCTCAGCGAACTTCGCGCCCGTGATCACGTGCTAGCGCGTTCTCTTCTTGCGATCCCGCAACCCCGGCTTGACGTCCGAATTGGGAGAACCAACATTTCTTTGGAAAGCTAAACGCAAAAGAACAAAGAAAGAACATTTTTCTTGCGCTTTGGAATACGGGGTGTCAGGCTGTCGCAAATTGACCCACCGCGATTCGCATCACACATGGCATTCCGGCGCAACCAGACGAAGACGGAGTTCTCGAAACTCCGCGAACAGGCAGGCCTTTCGCTTCCCGAGGCCGAAGAACTACTCAAGGTCGACCGCCGCACGGTCTACCGTTACGAACGCGGTGAGACGAAGCCCTCGAAGCTCGCGCGGGACATCCTGCGAAAGGCTGCACAGGAGAGGGCGGAGTCGCAGAACAATGCACCGCCGCTGTTCCGTTTCATCGATCTTTTTGCGGGGATCGGTGGACTTCGAAAGGGCTTCGAGCCTGCCGGCGGCCGATGTGTCTTCACGTCCGAATGGGAGCCGAAGGCACAGGAAACCTACAGGCTCAACTATGCGGACAATCACGAGATTGCCGGCGACATTCGCTCTTATGCCGACAATCCGGACCTGATCCCCGAGCACGACGTGCTGCTCGCCGGATTTCCGTGCCAGCCATTCTCCATTGCTGGCGTTTCAAAAAAGAATGCGCTTGGCCGTCCGCACGGTTTCCTGTGCGATACGCAGGGAACGCTGTTTTTCGATACGGCGCAGATCATTGCACATCATCGTCCTGCGGCGTTCGTTCTTGAGAACGTCAAGAATCTCGAACGACATGATGGCGGCAAGACCTTTGCGACCATCATGCATGCGCTTCAGAGCGAGCTCGGCTATCACGTGCAGCATCGCGTAATCAGCTCGCAGCCATGGGTACCGCAGAAGCGCGAGCGTATCTTCATCGTCGGTTTCCGCGAGCCGACCGATTTTGATTTTGCGGCGCTGGAGATCCCCGATCCTGCAAAGGGGCCGAAGCTGCGTACGATCCTGGAGCCGCAGGTTGATGACAAGTACACGCTGACACCAAAGCTCTGGCAGTATCTGAAGGACTACAAGGAAAAGCATAACGCTGCCGGCAACGGATTTGGCTACAGCCTGTTTGGTCCGGATGATGTCACACGCACTCTGTCTGCCCGTTACTACAAGGACGGCTCCGAAATCCTGATCGCCCAGAAGGGCAAGCGGCCGCGCCGGCTGACGCCACGCGAATGCGCGCGCCTGATGGGCTTCGATACGAAGGAGCAGGAATTTCGGATCCACGTCTCCGATACCCAGGCCTACAAGCAGTTTGGCAATGCCGTTGTGGTGCCCGTCGTGCGTTTTCTTGCCGACTCCCTGCGCCCCTACATTGAGACGGCGGTTGCCCGCGGCAAATCATCCGTAGAGGGGCTGAAAGAGCCCGTCATCGTAACCCGACCGGACCGGCCGGTGGAGGTCGTCGAAGCGCATGGTTGATGTAGTACCTCCTGACGTGCGCAGCCGGATGATGTCCGGCATCCGGGGCAAGAACACCAAACCGGAGATGCTGCTGCGTCGGGGACTGCATCGCGCGGGCTTCCGCTACAAACTGCACGACCGTTCACTCCCAGGCCGGCCGGATATGGTTTTTCCACGCCGGAAGGCTGTTCTGTTCGCCCATGGCTGTTTCTGGCACGGTCACAACTGCCATCTGTTCAAATGGCCAGCGACACGTGAAGAGTTCTGGAAGACGAAGATCGGGCGTAACCGCGAGATCGATGCCCGCGCCGAGAAGGCTCTGAAGGCGGCTGGTTGGCGGCGCGCAGTCGTATGGGAATGCGCCCTGCGGGGGAAATCGCGAATGCCGGTCGAGGATGTTTTCGGCCGCCTTGCGGAATGGCTTGAATCCGATCTCGACAGGATCGAGCTGCCACCGCGCGGCAGGGTGAAGTGACGTGGCCGAGACGGTTGATCTCTTTGCAGGTCAGGACGATGACGCCTCAGTCGATCAGAGCGGGAACGACGTTTCCGAACTGCTGATCCGGCTGCTCGAAGAAGCGCCCAACCTTCTCGTTAAGAAACTCTCCAACAACGACCGAGACTGGGCGCAGTTCACCAACAAGCATCAGGCCGGCGTCTATATGCCGCCGAAGCAGAGGGACGGCGGTTTCTTCCCGCCGCTCGAAGCGAAACCGCGGCCCGAGGGTGGTGCCGAAATCCGCGAAACCTTCTTCACGACCGAATGGCCGCAGGTCAGCGAAACACGCAAGACGCGGCTCGTGCATTACACGAGCAAGGGTGCCGAGACCCACATGACCGGGCTGCCGAAAACGGCATTCGCCGATCTCTCGCCGGCATCGTTTCTCGTTATGGCCCGGTTCGGGGAGGGCGAGAAGACGGTTTACCGCTGTCTGACGGTTGATTCAGCCTCCGATGCCGCCGTCATGCTGGTTGATGCGCTCGAACTCGGCCCTGACTTCCTGATCGATGAACGGGTGCCCGCCGAATACCGCAAGCGTGAGCGGGAGCGCATTCTCACATTCGCTGAACAGGTCGCGGCCGCATGGCTGGCCGGTACCATAGCATCTTTTGCCGCTGAAAAGATATGCCGGAGACCCTCACACTCGCCGACGAGGCGCGGGGCAAATGGCTGAAGAAAACCGGCCGCAAGGATCTCAATCCGTTTGGGTACGACACGCCAGGCGACGCCCTTCGCGAAATCAGTCGCTCCATCGAATGGGACCTGTTCCGCGAATACCAGCTGCGTGAACGTGCTGTCGGTCTTGTTCGCATCGTGCTCGGTGATGTCCCGGGCGAGCCGAAAATCACCAAAGTCATTCACGCGCTGGTCGACCGATTGCCCGAGATCGACCGCTACATGCTGTCAGCCGGCCAGCAGCGCAAGGCTCGCGCCGGCGTCTCGTTCGAACATCACATCGAAAAAATGCTGGTGGATGGTAGCGTGCCGTTTGCCAAGCAGGTCGTTATCCAGGCCCGCAAGCGCCCGGATTTTGTCCTGCCTTCGTTTGCACATCTCAAGAGTCCACCGCTCGGCAAGGACAAGGGCCTGATCCTCAGCGCCAAGACAACGCTTCGCGAACGCTGGAAGCAGGTCGAGCGTGAGATGCATGGATCCGAGCTTTTCCTCGGCACCGTCGATGAAAACATCGCAGCGAACGCGATTGAAGAGATGGCAACGATGGGCATCAACCTTGTTGTGCCTGAACATCTGAAGAAGTCGAAAGAGACGGAATACGACCGTCACAAGAACGTTCTCAGCTTCAGGACCTTCTTCGATACGGTCGTCAGCAAACGCATGGCCACCTGGTAATCGCTATGACAGCGTCTACTTCAGACGGCTCCCGTAAGCTGGAGCTTGACCTTTCCGAAGAAGCGATGGAGTCACTGAACGAAATCGATTTGCGCGATCTGGACAAGTTGATCCTCTATCTGCCCTTGCCGAGCATTGGTAGAACCAACATGCATATTGATATCTGTAGTGACTATATCGATGCCTCGTGGGCAGCGGAAAGGCTGGCCGCGGCTTCCAGTACAGCAACGGTCACGGAAGACTACGTACGGGAGTGGCACCAGAGCCGTCTGATCCTGACGCTTGGCAAGCCGTCATCCGAGATCCGCAACGTTCTCGAAGATTCTATTCGTCTCTTTCGCGGCAGCGATGAAGAAAATCAAAAGAGGTATCAAGAAATTCGGGACGCAGTGTTCGCATACGAGCTGGAAATCGACGATTACCCTGCGAGATTGCCAGAGATCATTGATGATTATTTCGCCAATCTCGTGAATGGCGCCTATCATCAACTGCGTGCCGATGATCCGGATTATTACTACGAGCAAATTGCCAAATATCCCGAGCGCCAACTCGGATACTACAGAAGCGCCTTGAGTAGCCGACTGGAGGCAAGCTGTTACACGTCTCCGGACGGTTGGGTTGTGCCGGCGTCCATAAGCCTTGACCGATTCTTTGAGGCGACAGGCCAGAAATATCGATCCAGCGGGCTTGTTGTCGGCACGATCTTCATGGTGGCAGGTGCCAGCTATGTTCGCACAGCCGATTTCATTTCGCATTTTCCAATGCGCCACTATTTTAGGTCCCGCATTTGTGCGAGCTTTGCTCAGCGCGAAGATGAGGATGTGTGGCAGTGGGATCCATTCGACTGGCGCGAAGCTTCGTTCACGTATTCGCCTTACGATGCCTGGCTATCATCATCGTCGTCGAGGACGGTTCAAGCTGGTCAGCCAGAGCACGCCAGCTGCCTCGTGCATGAGAGTGGGAGCCTTGTCATAGTGAATGATGGAAGGTTCCAGCACCTCCTTTACGACACTGAACAACTGAACGATGTTGCGCTCAAGAAGGTGCAGGACGAAATCTCGGGGCTCATGCTGTCAATCGCGTCAGGTCCATCGCCGGCGATTTCCTGCAACTGGAGCAGCGTGTCCGATGAGGATTTCGAAGAGCTTTGCTATGACATCATCTACCACCATCCGAAATTCGACTCCGACACCATAAGGAAACTGGGCAAGTCGAGATCGCGCGACGGTGGCCGTGATATTGAGGTTTACGATCTGCCAGTTGGCAGAGGCACCGCGCCGAGAAAGTGGATTTTCCAGTGCAAGCTGGTCAAAGATGGGTCGTCACTGTCCGCCCGCAGATTGCAGGACGTTGGCGATATGCTTGAGATGTATAGGGCTGAAGGATTTGGCGTCATGACATCAGCCGTGATCGATGCCACACTTTACGACAAGCTCGACGCCGTGTGTGGGAATCGCAAGGTGGCGCAGCTTCATTTTTCCAGGCTTGAGCTTGAAAGGGCGTTAGATCGGCTTCCGAAGATCCGTGCCCAATACTTCAGCTAATAGCAATCATCAGGCTGCGGCCTGCGCCGCGCGTGTCCAGCGATCAAATTCTTTCGGCAGCAGGCCTATGAGCTGACCCGGCGTCATGGTCTCCGGATCAAACGTCAGATCAAATTGCCGCAGCACGAGCGCGAGCCGGCGAACGCTGCCCCGGCCACTTCCTGAAACCCCTTTCTGGGGCCTGCCTGTCGTGGCATCGGTGTAAAGTCTGTTTGCTTCGGCGATGATGGGGCGGCTTCCCAGCACGAACTGCCGACCGCCAAGCTGCTCCAGGATCTCGCCGTGGCGGCGCAGCGGATGTTCGCCATCCGACGGCGCGAGAAGAAGTAGCTTCGATGCTTCACCATGATCGCGGACGAGCTGCCATGGCGAACGCACGAGATGGCGGTAGTAGTGGCGGTAATCGCGGCTCAGGATGTACCTGTATTCCTTTTCGACCTTTCTCTGTCCGTTCGCGCCGGCAGGGCAGAACTGGTCGAACCACACAATGGCAAGCGCAGTCCAGAGTCCGCGATCCTGCGAGATTGCCGCAGGGTCGAAAGGGGAGAGCAGCTGGATCAGACACTGACCGAATTCGTATCTGTCGCCGAAAATCCGGCCTGATACAGGACGGATGTCATGGCCCACGGCGGCCGATGTTTGTGGATCGGCGAGAAGGTGAATGGGTGCCACGCCAGTGGCGCCCGCTGCAAGCCATTCGGCAAAGCGGGCCATGCCTTCATCATTCAGCTTCCGGAATTCCGTCTGCATCATGCGCCTCCCTCAGCTGCGCGGATGAGTTCGACGAAGTCATGTGCTTCGCAGAACTTCCGGACCGCCGTGTCCACCCATTCCTGCTTTTCAATGCCTTCTTTCAGTTCCTCGAGATCATCGTCGATGCCGAAAGCTTCCCGGAGATAGCGCAGCCAGAGCGCCCGCCAGTCCTCATCGTCACCATCCTCGAACTCATGATCATCGACGAGGTGCTCAAGGACGATCCGGAGCGCCGCGGGCAGGATCAGCCCGCGCATCATGGGATTGTCGAGGATCTTGTGCTTGAAAATTGGAATGCGATAGTTCAGCAGTAGCCATGGGCCACTGTCATCGAAGCTGACGCGCCAAAGCTCGGGGCCGAGATCGGTTTCCTTGATCGGGAAGATGCTCCGCTTTCCCTCTTCGTTTTCATTCCCGGTCGGCCGGATGCGATCGGCAGCCCCGAGGATTTTTCCGGTGCCGGTGTCTTCGACAACCTTGAGCCGGAAAAGCACGGGCATTGCACGATCAAGTTCGTCAAGAACCATGACCTTCGCCGCTTCCGGGGCACCGACGGTGCCGCATTCGAAGCGCATCGATGATGAGCGCTGATAGGCTTCGAGGATGACCGAGGCGCTGGAAGGAAACCCAAGGTCGTCCACCTTGAGACTGGCTGTTGCAGCCTGCGGTTCGGCGGGTTTCAGGGGGGAGAGGCGGATGTCGACGCTCTCACGTGCGATGCGCTTGCGGCCGGTTGAGTTGATGCGGCGCTTTGCGGTTGCCATTAGACAGTCCTCGCATCGACGACGATATCGCGGTTTTCATCAAAGCCCGAGAGGGTCAGATCAAATTCAGGGCCGGCAATCGACAGGCGTAGCTTGTTCGGCCTTACGGGAGTAAAGCTCAGGTTCTGTGCCTCAATGTTCACTTCATCGGCCGCCAGATCGAAATCGAACTTGCTGTGCAGCGAAAAGCCGTTGCCACCAATCACGTCGTAGGCGACGCGGACATCCACGGTCTTCGGGAATTCCCAGTTCTCCGCGGCGGGGCCGGGCACGACCGAAAAGCCTCCCTTGCGCGACTGTATCCTGATCGCAGTTTCTTTCTTCGGCAGCGGGGGGATGACAACCTTGACCTTCTTCTTTGGCCCCTGCGTCGACCTCGAAAGATCGGCAAGGGAGAAGAAATCGACAAGTGCATCCCGGTCTTCCTGCTCCACCTTGTCCGCGATGAGCGTGAAAAGTTCGCGCAGCGCATACCGGATGTGTCTCAGGGTCTGCGAAGGCGCTCGCCATGCCTTCGCAAGCTTTTCGGCGTTGGCGTTCCAGGCCGTGTGGGCCGGATTTTCGGCATCGCCCAAGAACGCCACCACGCCTTCATCGGACGCCACCATAGCGCCGTGGGCATGCGTGCCGCTGAAATAGCGGTTCTCGCCGGGCACGGTAATCGAGCCCCGTGCGAACAGCGCAAACGGCTTTTCGCCATCAGGTGCAGGCTTCAGGAACAGATCGATGTGACTGTTGCGATCACCGGACGGTTTCGGCTTCAGCCTGACGGGAATGCGCACATGCAGAAGGCGATTGGCTGAAAACGCTTCCTTCATTGCGGCAAGCTGGGCTTCAGTGAAGCTCGAAGATCCAAGCCCACCGCCGTTGATGGCGGTCTGTGCAGTGAGCAGCGGCTGCTGGTCAAGCTGCCGGCTGACGACCTCGACAAAGTCGAGTGGAATCTTCGTACCGGCTGCACCTGCGCCCGTATTTGGAACGCTGGCAGCGACCTGATGGAAGGTGGTGGCATCGATCGTGATCGATCCAACCTCGACAGCCAGTCTGCCGGCGAGGATCGGGAAATAGTAGTTCCTGACCACGCCGCCGATGATGCCCTGCTCGGTGATGTCAGGGTTGGGGAAAGGAATTACGAGCGAGAGGCCAGTCTGTCCCTGCCGGGCTATTCCGAACAGTTGGGCGAGTTGACTAACGAGGGCAACGTCGGTGACCGGGAGCTGAATATCGTCATTGCCGCGCGCGCCAAACCAGAAGCCGTGCGCCGGATGACGACGGCTGTTCAGAACGTGGTTGGACAGAACGGCCTGACCCATCAGGAGCGCGGAGGGGTCACCGGCACGGATCGTAAAGCCGAAGAAAGACCGGATCTGCGAAGACGTGGAATAGACCAGCTTGCCGAGACCCCAGCGGCCTCCGGACTTGCCGCCCTTGCCTGACTTGCCATGACGACGCCAGAAGTTGCGAAAATTCTCTTCGTCCAGTGCCGCCGGGTCGCCGGTCAGTCCCTTTGTATTGAAGTCTTCGACCACCAGAAGGCGAACTGTCGGCCGATCAAGAACTGCGGTATCAATTTCGCAGGCCCGAAGATGAGGACGCAGGCCGGTGAATATGTCTTGGATCCGTCTGGCCTGCTCGCCCGTGCGTTCCACCACGGCGAAGCGCACCTTGACCACGCCCGTACCGGCAGGGGCATCGGTTGAATTCTGGATCACTTCGCGAACCAGCGCTTCCGCCAGTTCGACATCATCATTGTTGAATTGATCCCGCTGCGTCAGCTCCTGCTCTACATGCGACGCCTTCAGGTCTTCAAATTCCCAACGGGCCATCAATCATTCAGCGAAAATTCGCTGTCCCTGCTTCCCTCACCGCTACCAAACTTTTGCCTGGCAGCCTCCGTCGCCTTCTGCAGCGCCCGGAAAATCTTCTTCACGTCTTCCTCGTCGTACTCGTAGGCGCTTCTGTTCGACAGGTTGCCGATGAGACGAATGTCCTGAATGGCGCGATTGACGCGTGCTTCGGCAAGCTTGACGAATTTCGTACGTTTTTCAGACATGCTTAGATTCCGGAAAAGTCGTGAACACTTATCCGGAATGTTACAAACTACGTCAATGTAATTCTATAATGTTTGCAACATTTTCGATTTGTTGATCACATTCGGCGATAAAATATGATCTAAGCTATTGTCCGTTCTCAATATTTCTGTCGCCTGACGTTATGAGGGAGGTGTGCCTTTGTCAACCAGAGGGCGATTGACACAAATGTCACAGCCGGTGGTTAGCCTGCATTAGAGCGAGACCGCGAGCGACGGTTATCCTGCGATATTGCTGAGGGTCACTGATTGCACAGCAGGCGCCAGGCACTGCCCGGGCGCCGCAAGGCACAGAACTCGGGAGGGGCCACGCCGGCTTGAGAAAGCTCTTGAGCGGGTCGATGCGCTCGAAAAATATGGCCTGACGCGTTGGCGCTACCGTTTGGTAAGTGGATGATCTTGCGTTGGCGGCTCGGAGAAGCTGCCTGGTCGTCATCGTCCTCGATGGTCACGTTGCTAGCCCGGCCGTATCTTCCTTGATGCCGCGGGCGACGATCCGGAGCGTGCCGTCGGCAAGCGGCCGCTGCAGCTTCAGGGCCTCGTCCAGAGGCGCCGTCATCCAGACCTCCACTTCGTCCGGCGTTGTCAGGACCACCGGCATCGCCTGGGGGTGGATGGCACCAACCTCGGCATTCGGCTCTGTCGTGAGGAACGCGTAGAGGTCATTGGTCGTCTCACCTTCCTTGATCTTCCGGACGGAGGTCCAGTTGGTCCAGACGCCGGCGAAGCAGGCGAGGGGACGGGTCTCGTCGAGCGCAAACCAGATATCACCACCCTCGGCCTTGTTGAACTCGCTGAACGAGTTGAACGGCACCACGCAGCGGTTTTTGGCTTCCAGCCATCTCGTCCAATGTTTGCTTTTGACATTCCGGATATTGGTCGTCCCGCCGTCCGGCTCCATTCTGAGCAATTCCTTGAAGTCGACCGGCTTGCCCGTGGCCTGCAGCTTTTCGGCTCTTTCTTGGTGGCGTCCATCAACGCCTTCGATGACGATGGCATGCCCCACCGCGCCGTCGCGAGTTCGCTTCCCTCGACCCCGTTGCGCACGATCGGCGCCTTGTAATCGGGAAAGACCCCCGGCATCGGCGCCAGATTGCCAACGTATCGGTTCACGACGCGGAACAGTGCGCTGATCGCGGCCTGGTTGGTCGTGATCGAGTAGATGGGGTGATTGCGGTTGCTGCTCGAAAGGCTCAGCCTGGAAGGGAAGCCGGCGAGCCGGTGGCAGCAGGAGCGGGAACATGAAGCACTATGTCG